>JBCDHA010000606.1:0-2499 GCA_038750705.1 Bacteroidota bacterium | reverse complement strand
GCTCTTTCCGAGGGTAAATGTGAACTCCTTTTCATAATTTTTTTCAGCCACAAAGTAGTGATTAATAAAGGGCCGGCTTAAGTATTCAGTTCCTCTTACGTAAGCCGCTAAGATTGGCCGGGCAAACCGGGAAAAACCCGGTCCATACTTTATATTTCTATAATAGTTTTCACGAACGTCATAACAAAGTTTGGCGCCAAAAAAAAGTTTATATAAGATACTTACCAGTATAAGTTCATGAGTATTGAAAATGATAAGATCAGGTGCCAGTTTTATGTAATGGCGGAAGCAGATTATAGGGGCAAATACTCTTTTTATACTAAGCCGGTTAAAGTTAAATGCGGGGTAGAGGTCGATACCCGGTACAACATGATTAATATTTTTTGATTGAAAGCCTATGATTTTAACCTCATATTTCTTTGTTTGGCTCAAAGAATAACCAATCTTCTCGTATGTGCGAGAATCGTCCACTGGCTTCAGGATTGAAGCAAGTATGATTTTGGTTTTGCTCATGGGTAATGATAATTAATTTAACTGATTAAATGGATTTAAGGGAAATAGTAGAAGGCGCCTGGGAAGATAGAACACTATTAAAAGAAAAAGAGGTTCAAATTGCAATAAAAACTACTGTGGATGATCTTGACAAGGGTAAGGTCAGGGTAGCAGAACCTTTCGAAGACGGCTGGGTGGTAAATGAGTGGATAAAGAAAGCCGTGATTCTTTACTTTCCATTAATGAAGATGAGAACCATTGAGGCAGGACCCTTTGAGTTTCATGATAAAATTAGTTTAAAACAAAACTATGAAAGGTTGGGTGTACGCGTGGTGCCACATGCCATTGCCAGGTATGGTTCCTTTGTCAACAGGGGAGTTGTTATGATGCCTTCTTATATAAATATTGGCGCTTATGTGGATTCCGGCACTATGGTGGATACTTGGGCCACTGTTGGAAGTTGTGCACAAATAGGAAAAGATGTACATCTAAGTGGTGGTGTGGGTATAGGAGGTGTGCTGGAGCCCGTACAGGCAGCGCCTGTTATTATTGAAGATGGAGCATTTGTTGGGTCCAGGTGTATTGTAGTTGAAGGGGTAAGGGTAGGTAAAGAGGCAGTACTGGGCGCCAATGTGGTACTCACGGGTAGCTCGAAAATTATCGACGTTACGGAAGACGAACCAAAAGAACTTAAGGGTTATGTTCCGGAACGTTCTGTAGTTATTCCGGGTTCATATACCAAAAAGTTTAAGGCAGGAGATTTTCAAGTGCCGTGTGCGCTGATTATTGGTAAGCGTAAGGAAAGCACCGATAAGAAAACCTCCTTAAACGATGCGCTACGTGAAAATGATGTAGCCGTTTAAGCTGGCACTTACTTTGATGTGGTGACTGGTATTAAGGATTAAATTGGCTTGATTATGAACCGATTTATCAAGTATATTTTGCTTTTTTTCACCATTACCGTTTTTTTCGGTGCGGGTAGCGAGGAACCTATTTATGTACCTGTTGAATACAATTCCTTCGCGCGTGGTGAAAAACTTGAATACAAAGTGAATTTCGGCATCTTCACTATCGGAGAGGCTCAAATGATTATTGATGATAAGTTCTATCGGATCAATAGCCGTGAGTGCTACAAGGTAGATATTTTCGGTAAAACAAAAGGAATGGTCGATTGGGTGGCCAATGTAGATGACCATTGGGGTGCATATGTAGACTCATCAGCCTTGGTTCCCCATATTTCTTATAGAAAAATACGCGAAGGCAAGTATAAGAAAGATGAGGTAGTTCGTTTTGATCATAGGGTAAATCTGATTGAAGCTAAAGTAAAAAACAAAAAAACAGGAGAGTTTAAAGAGCCAAAAGTATATGTGGCGCCAAATGGTGTTCGCGATATGCTAGCAGGCTATTTATATCTGCGTACCATCGATTTTAATACTATGAAGAAAGGTGACGTATTTACTATGACGGGTTTCTTTGAAGACGAGTTTTACGAACTTGATATTAGATATAAGGGAAAAGAGAAAGTAAAAACGAAGGCGGGAAAATTCATGGCGATTAAATTAGAACCATTAATGCCGGAGAATAAGCTTTTCGATGGAGAAGATTCAATTTTGGCATGGATCTCAGATGATGAGAATAAGATTCCGTTGAAGGTACAGGCCAAGATGTTTATCGGAAACACTGGGGTGGAATTAAAAAAATATTCAAACGTAAAGAATCCGCTGAGTCGTTTAAATTAAGTCCTTAGTTGGCGCTAAACTTATAAAAACGTATGAGAAGAGTTCTACTGGTTTCTTTATTATTTCTGGGTACTCATGCAGCTAAAAGTGAAACCGTGTACTTCACAGCAAAAGATGGATTAAAAGTGGCTGCTGAGCTATACATGTCTCACTCCAAAACCGCTCCGTTCATAGTACTTTTCCATCAGGCAAATTGGAGCAGGGGGGAGTATAAAGAGATTGCTCCTGAATTAAACAAGTTAGGCTTCAACTGTCTGGCCGTGGATCT
>JBCDHA010000605.1:0-2503 GCA_038750705.1 Bacteroidota bacterium | reverse complement strand
GGATAATGCTGCACCACCCTGTCAGTAAATAGCGCTTCGGGGAGCCCATACCAGTGCTCCATGGTGGTGAGACCGGCTCTGGCGGAATTCAAAACGTTCCAGCGCACCACATCCATCTGGGCATGATGGCAAGCTGACCGAAGGCCAAGTTTTTTATTCTCATCTAATGCTGCGGCCATTATTTCCGGGGCAGCGCCAAAAAACTTGATGCCATCAGCGCCTCTTTTAGCATTATTTCTTACCCACTCACGAGCCATTTCAGGTGTACTTATGGGTTCATCACTACCCTGCCCAAAAGCGGTATATGCCAGAATTCTGGGCGCTGTAATCTTGTTTTTAGCGCTCTTAGATTTCTGATCAAGCACCCAATCCAGCCCGTTGCCGGCAGCAGGGTCTCTAACAGTGGTAATACCATGGGCCATCCAGAGCTTAAAAACATATTCGGCATTAACCCTCTGGGCGCGGCCACCTATATGACCATGCATATCTACGAATCCAGGTAATAGATACATGCCGGTAGCGTCTAATTCTTTACCACCAGGCTGCAACTCCGGCCTTCTTTGAGGATCAATATCCACGCCGGGATAACCTACTACTTCAACCTGGACAATTTTGTCATTCTCTATGACCACGTCCACGGGGCCAATAGGTGGTGCGCCATCGCCCTTTATCACGGTAGCTCCACGGATAATTAGTTGGGACCATGGCCCATCGCCCTCATCTACTTCCGGCGCTTTCGGAATTTGTGCGAAAACAGTAAATGACATTAGGAATAGAAAAGCAGTAAAATTGTTCCTCATAATGTTTAGGTTAAGCTGCTCAAGATAATGATCTCCACGCATCAAAAAAACTATGATGTTATGAAAGGCTACTTTCTTTTTTTCTCGACTCCCTTCCTTATTCCCATGAAGAATAAGTTATCAGGTAAAATCCGTCTTAAAAAGAGTAAGGCAGGAGCGTTCCCTCCTACCGGATACCTGAATCGGTTACTATTATCTGTTGCGGCCTTGTACGTTTTTTTAGCCACAACCTCCGGGCCTTCCGCCGAGGCGCCCATATCCTGAATATTATTGAAAGCTCTGCCGACATAATCATCATAGAGGGCAAGGCCTTCCCTTTTAATTACATCCATGGAGCGATCATAAAAATCCGTTTTAATAGCGCCTGGCTCTATTAATTTAACACTGATCGCAAATTGCCTTAGCTCATACTGCAGAGATTCTGAAAAACCTTCAACCGCCCATTTAGTACTGTTATACAAACCGTATAATGGAAATGATAATCGCCCTCCTACCGAGGTAATGTTTATTATAGTACCGCTTTTACGTTTTCTGAAGTGCGGAAGTATAGCACGTGTTACATGCATCAGACCAAATACATTGGTATCAAATTGTCTTTGTATTTGTTCCTCCGTAGAAGCCTCAAACGGACCTACCAATCCGTACCCTGCGTTATTTACAATGACATCAATACCTCCAAAATCACTGATAGCCGAATTAATAGCCTCCTGAATAGAGTTTTTATGACAGACGTCAAGAGCGTATAGTTTAGTATTATCCAGCCTACCCAGGTCTTGCTCATTTTCCGGCTTTCGCATAGTAGCTGCAACTTGCCAACCCTTACTCTGAAAATAACGTGCTATTGCTCTGCCAATACCGGATGATGACCCGGTAATTAAAACAGTTTTCATATTTCCTTATTTCTTATTGTAAAGCAACTAAATTAAGATTACTCATTCATATAAGCCTGGCCATCTCTACAACGGTTTAGCCGCTGCAATGTGCTCCCATGTCAGGTACTTTTATATTTTTGTGGTCATGAATATTGTCCTGTTTGACGACCCATACATTCGTACCTCACTTCTACCCCTAACCTTCACACGACCTGTGGCTGAGATTAGGATCGGAATACTAAAAATATCTGAAAAATGGAAGAAAAGGTTCGGTAAGGTTTCTTTTAAAACACAGGATTATCTAAGTGCCAAATACCCTCAAACCGCATCATCTGACACCCTTTTTGTTAATGGGGCCGTTTGTCCGTCATCGGATTTGGTTGCATCAATAAATGGACTTGATAATAATGAATCACTGTGGTCGGGAGAGCGTTTAATTGCCTGCCATGATTTAGAAGCTGTTGACAATTCAAGAAAAATTCAATTTGAAGGCGATTTGGTAGTAGTTGATAAGGTGTGGAAGATATTCAAACTTAATTGTGCAGAAATCAAAAAAGACTTTGCCCTGCTCACGGCAGATCGTAATTCAATTGCCATTGATGACCCGCATACTGTGATTTACGGCTCCGAAAATATCTTTGTTGAAGAGGGAGCTACCATCAAAGCGGCGATTATCAATGCCGAAAGTGGACCCGTTTATATTGGCAAGAATGTGGATATTCAGGAAGGCGCCATTATACATGGTTCGCATGCCTTCTGTAAGGGTTCGGTGGTTAACATGGGTGCAAAAATGAGGGGAGACTCCACGGTGGGCCCGTATTCAAAAGTGGG
>JBCDHA010000604.1:0-2513 GCA_038750705.1 Bacteroidota bacterium | reverse complement strand
ATCTTTGTTTAACCTATCGTTTACATACTCAATCTTGGTTTTACCGTGGGGTTCCGGCTTGCCTTGCTCATTTAAGCTTACAAATACGATTTTATCAATTTCCAGAATAGTTTCATGATTTAGCTTATTGCGGACCTTACAGGTAATCGTAAGTGAAGTAGTACCAAAGTGGGTAGCTTCCATCCCAAGCTCAATGATATCCCCTTGCCGTGCTGAACTTACAAAGTTGATCTCCGAAATATATTTGGTCACACAGCGATGATTTTCAAGTTGAATGATGGCATAAATTGCTGCCTCTTCATCTATCCATCGCAAAAGACTGCCTCCGAATAATGTGCCGTTGGCATTAAGGTCTTCCGGCTTTACCCATTTTCTGGTATGAAAATTCATCCTTTTATTGCTTTAATATATTGGTCCACAAATTCATCCTTTCTCTTGAGCCTGTACTGCATGATCCACCGGGGGTGCGGCAATGCTTCAATCGCTTCAAACAATTGATATTTCTCATTCAATTGCCTTAAGAAAGCAATGTTTTTACCCATGCCCAGGCTAAAAGCCTTAGGCTTAGCTCCGAAGTCAATTTGTTTTCTGAGTTCTGCTACGATGTATTCTTCCAGGCTCTCCTGAAGTTCCCTTATATCATAATAGTTTAAGTTTCGCCCATCCTTAACAAAACCTATTGGTGAAACCGAAGTGAAGTAGCAGTCATTGTAAAAAGCCGCCGCTCCTCCGTAGGCATCTATCATATCATAGATGTATTTTGAAGATAATTCAGCCCTTTTATCCATGTTATTATGAATGGCGAGAACTTCTTCAAGTCTGATAGGATCTGTAAAAGGTATGCCGGTCGCTCCTCCGCCAAACCTTCCCGGATTTATACCTATGAGAAAAGTACGTGAATGAGAGCCGCCATAGAACTGTTTGCAAAAAAGGTTAACAAGATCCATTACCCCATGATCTTGAAAAGGATACAACACTTCCACACCGGAAGGTAAGTTTTTAGGAATGGAAATTGATTGATAGTATTGAGCTACTTTTTCTCCAAATGTCATTGACCTTCTTTCATTTCTTGCATGCGCATCGGCATACTGTCAATTAGATCAAAAAGCCGTTTATTTCCTATTTGTTCTTTTGATTTTAATTTAACACCGCCATCTTTTCCTATCAGGATAAGACAGAATTTGTCGCTGGCGTTGAAATAGCGATCCATTAACCATTTATAGTCTTTATCGGATAATTGTTGCTCTGATGGGTTAATACCCTCACGGTCATTCAACCTAAATATGACAAGATCTCTTTCTTTAAATTCTGCCTTTTCCTCAGCAAAAAGCGCAAGTTGTTTTGTTAGAGAGTCCTCGTCTTTAGCGTAGACAACAACAATTCTATTCTTCCATTTATAGTGCTGAAGCGGGCTTAAAGTAATGGATAACAGCCCCAAAATAATGGATAAGCTAAGGCTGCTTGTCATCATACCACTGCTCGTTGAAGGTTTTGCCGCTTGGCTCACCATCTTTTAATACCCTGATCACCATCCAAATCGTGAGTACATTAATAGTTACAAAAGAGGCGAAAACAAAAGGGTAAGGTAATCCTACGTAAGGAGTGATTGTGTAGAATATTAAAAACAATGTAGTTGCGGTGACGGGTACTTTAATCTTATTCATGATAAACTAACAACTTGTGGGCTCATTTGTTTTTTATCCCCCAATTAGTCAGTTGGTTATTTTACTATACAACCATTCAAACTAAATATATACCGCTTATATGTATATTCTGTTTTAAACGAAACACAAGTCATCCCCTTTCACGTCTGTATAGACAGGTCAAACAACAATAAAAATAAATAGGTATGAGATCACTAACAGCAGTTGCTGTATTGCTCATGGTGGGCAGTGTAGCGTTCGCAAACAATTCAAAAAAAGACAAAAAAACTACCTCTTCGAAAGTAGCTGTCGTTCAAAACACCAATCAAAAGTTTAAGCTCGTTTATCTGGAAGAAATGGTAGGCGAGGTCAAGGTTAACATCAAGAATGCTCAAGGTAGTCTGGTGCATTCACAGTTGGTAGAAAACGAGGCTGGATTCGCTCAGCAGTATGACTTCGA
Organism: Bacteroidota bacterium; assembly: GCA_038750705.1. Lineage (GTDB taxonomy): Bacteria > Bacteroidota > Bacteroidia > Cytophagales > Cyclobacteriaceae > Fulvivirga. Next base: position 410 of record JBCDHA010000604.1, on the reverse strand, counting down.
AAAACTTCCTCTGGGTCAATATACATTTGAGATAATTCGTCCTGATGGCGCTAAAATAATCAAGAAAGTGCAGCACAAAGCGGCCATAGCCCAAGCTGAGATTAAGGGCCATGTTTTGGATGTAAATGATAACAAAAAATTCAGACTGGCAGTAGTAAAATATAACGACCAGCCGGTAGATATAAATATCTACAATGATCAAAATGAATTAATCCACTCAGAAACCGTACGATCAAAAGAAAGTTTCAGAAAAACTTTCGATCTGATCGAAGCTGAAGGAGATAATTTTCGGTTCGATCTTAAAAATAAGAACAGCACTATAAGTGTTAGCGCTGGCTAAGATTACTTGTTTTGTTTAGGTTAAATAAGAGGCCAATCGCCAAACGAGGCGATTAGGCCTCTGTTTTTTT
>JBCDHA010000603.1:0-2516 GCA_038750705.1 Bacteroidota bacterium | reverse complement strand
GAAAGTAGCTCCGGCGTTGGCTGCCGGAAACTGTATTGTACTAAAGCCTGCTGAACAAACGCCTGTAGGTATATTGATCCTTGCCGAGCTTATTCAGGATATTTTGCCCGATGGTGTTTTTAACATAGTAAATGGATTTGGAGTAGAGGCGGGTAAACCGCTGGCAAGCAGTCCAAGAGTTAAAAAAGTGGCCTTTACCGGTGAGACCACTACAGGCCAGCTTATTATGCAATATGCTTCTAAGAACATTATTCCCGTTACTTTAGAGCTGGGTGGTAAGTCTCCAAACGTGTTTTTTGAAAATATTATGGAGGCGGATGATGAGTTTTTTGACAAGTGCCTTGAAGGCGCTGCCATGTTTGCTTTGAACCAGGGTGAAGTATGTACCTGTCCTTCAAGGATGCTTGTACAGGAAAGCATTTTTGATGCCTTTATGGAGCGTGTGGTGGAACGCGTTAAGAAAATAAAACTAGGTCATCCGTTGGATCCTAACACCATGATGGGAGCCCAGGCGTCTAACGAACAGTACGAGAAAATCCTTAACTACATAGAAATAGGTAAGGAAGAAGGCTGCGAGGTATTGGCAGGTGGAAAGGCCGCTTATAACGAAGGTTTAGAGGGAGGGTTTTACATTGAGCCTACCATTCTAAGAGGAAACAATAAGATGCGGGTTTTCCAGGAGGAAATCTTCGGGCCTGTGGTCTGTGTTACATCCTTCAAAGATGAGGAAGAGGCCATAGCGATAGCTAATGATACATTATACGGCCTGGGAGCCGGTGTATGGACTCGGGATTCGCATCAGGCCTACCAAATTTCACGAGCCATTGAAGCGGGTCGTGTATGGGTGAATTGTTATCATCTTTACCCGGCGCATGCACCTTTTGGGGGCTATAAGAAGTCCGGAATGGGCCGAGAAACACATAAAATGATGTTAGCGCATTACCGGCAAACTAAAAATATGTTGATTTCTTACGATAAAAATGCCCTTGGCTTCTTTTAAAATGCAAGAAAAACTGATCGCCACGGCAGAGGCTGTGGCGGTTATTGAACAGTTAAAGGATAAACATGGCGAGCTGATCTTTCATTTAAGCGGAGGTTGTTGTGACGGATCCGCTCCCATGTGTTTTACTAAAGAGGAGTTTTACATTGATAAGTCAGACCTTCTTGTAGGGGAGATAGCTAGTTGTGGATTTTATATGAGTCGTGATCAATGGAACTACTATCAAAATAGTTCATTGACCCTTGACGTAGCCACCACTGGACCATCTAGTTTTTCTTTGGAAACTTCTTTGGGAGTCAGGTTCAATGTGAAAAGTCACATTTTAACTTAAGCATTAATCTTATTTTTTCAGCAAGCAAAATTTTAAAATGAATTTGAGCTCAAATATTCTATCAACCCTTCTTTTATACGGCTATAAATAAGTTTTTGCTCATTTTCATCTTCTTCCAGTAAAGTCATTCTAAAACCCAATAATTCACTGGCAAAAGCGGATATCGGTACTACGCATACCCTTTTTACGGCCAGTAAGTAATAAACAAACCGCTGGTCGAGGGGCATGTGCGGTGTGATCCAATCGTGTAGAAGACGGCTTATTTCAGGGTCATCGGTTTTCAAGTATTGTTTGTCATTCAACGCATCCTTCTTGAAAATAACGGTATTGTAGAAGGCGCCATTTGTTTGATTAAACTGGATTCCTTCTATATCAGAAAACAATTCATGAAGCAGCCGACTGCGTGTACCGATCTTTTCGTTGCCGTTTGCCAAAAACCGCTTATATCTTTCGTCTTGCATGACAGAAGGAATGGCGCGTTGTGGTAGCGTAGTGGAGCTCACCTCTATCATTTTAGCGTTATCGATGGTACGGCAAAGCTTATCGAAATCTCGATCAGTATTTCGGTTGTAGTATTCGGCCCATCCACACCGCGCTCCAGGCCATGGAAACTCTTTTGAGATACCTTTTAATGAGATGCCCGGAACGTCGTCAATGATCTCAGCCATAAGCGCTGTTTTCGCTCCGTTGTAAATGATATTCTGATAAATTTCATCAAAAACAAGAAATAAATTAAACTCTTTGGCAATGCTTACAATGCGCTCTAAGATAGTTCTTGGGTAAACCATTCCCGTTGGGTTGTCCGGGTTGATCACCAGAATACCTACAATACTTGAATTGTACTTGACCTTCATATATAGATCATCAAGATCCGGATACCAGGAATTTGATGGATCCAAACTGTAGGTGATAGGATGTGAATTAGCATGAGCGGCCTCGGCAGATGAATGTGTTGAATACGCGGGAGAAGGGCCTATTACCCTGGAAGTAGGTGTTAGAAATTGGTACATTTTTGCAATCGCATCGCCCAGCCCGTTAAAGAAAGTAATGTCTTCGACATCAATTTGAACGCCACCCAATTGATTGGTTTGCTGTACAAGATATTCACGCGTTTCTAATAAACCTTTTGAGTGACTGTATCCATAGGTTTTATCTTCCTGTAGCAATTCAATGATCTTGTCTTTT
>JBCDHA010000602.1:0-2526 GCA_038750705.1 Bacteroidota bacterium | reverse complement strand
TTGATAGATATGCTGGATAAAGGTAGTATCGGTACGAGAAATTATTGGTGACCCGTCATCAAAATCCCATTCAAATAATTCACCTCCTATACTCTGGTTTTCTAATATAAAAACATCTCCCAAACAAATGCTGGAGATACCCGAATTGTCGAATGTTATTGAATTAGTATTGAAACGAGCCCTAAGAGAAGCCAGGTCAAACTTAAATGCGGCATTGTTGCAGTTACTGCTATTATTGATTTCAGAATAAGCACCAGGTGTAGCCGGAAAATCGCTTTCAAGACCGCCACATCCGGCACAAACAGAATGGTAGACAATTCCGTTCTTATCAAATCGACTCGTACCCCCATCTACATGCGTATTAGAAGCTTCACCACCGAAAAAGGTGCCATATAGAAAGTCCTGTGCATCGCCTGACAGTACCATAAGATAGAAGTCATTTCCCGAAGTAATGCGATCAATGGCGTCTTCGGATGTACGAAGTCCAAAAGTATCACCACCAACGAAATTTCTTGAAACAGAAGATGAGATTCGTGCAATATTAGTAGCTCCACCCCACCCGGCAAAGTAGATGTTATTGCATTCATTGACTAAAAATGCTGTTGGCGAAATATCCGGTGTATTTCCACCGCTCCCAAAAGTGGTTGAAAGAAGTAGCTGAGTTAAATCTGAGCTATATTTTTGGAGAAACTGACCACCATTGACTTCTGTATAGACGGAACCGGTAATAGGAAATACACCTTGGGTTTGGCCAAAAGTATAAATATTATCTTCAGAGTCGATATCAATGAAGTAAGACTGATCATATGCTGCTGTACCCAAATATGTTCCTTCGATCAGAACCGAGCCATCCGAACTAAACTTTTTGATCCAACCATCGATATTACCAGCATTGCTATTTTGCCATCCAGTATTCATATCGGAAATATCGTTACTGTTAGTACCGCCGGATATGACAACTTCATCTACAGAATTAACTTTTATCGAATATGCGGCATCTGCTCCCGATCCTCCAATAAACCTGGACCATAAAACACTTAAATCACCGGAAAGCTTTACTAAAGCGGCATCTAAAGAGCCCCCTTGAAACGTATTCAAGATGTTATCAGCAATAAGAAAATCTGAAGACAGGGTGTTTGAAGCTATGTAAACATCGTTTTTTGAATCTGTAAAAACATCACCTCTTAGTTGATCTCCGTAGTTCCTTGCCAACGGACTTTCTTCTTTGTCAGTATCAGGGTCATTCAACTTACCTGAGATGAAATTAACTCCGTCATTACCAGTACCTCCAAGATAAGTTGATGCCAAAAGTTCACTTCCGTCCTCGCTCAACTTGGTTACAAATATATCCGTACCATTAAAATCAACTCCTCCAATCGGTTCTATGCTGGTCCCTCCTTTAAATGTTGAGCCGTTTGTTATTGGAAAATCAACCGAACTTGTAGTACCCAATATTAACAGGTCTCCTTCACTGTCAACAACTAAACTCTGAGGGATTTCATTTCCAGCCCCACCTAAGTAAGTAGCATATAATAATTCCTGGCCTGCTGAGTCATATTTTAAAATGGCTGCATCCCAGGTGCCCCCGCCAAAAGTTTCTTGATAAGCCCCACTGGTAATCGGAAAATCCATACCCCGTGCAGTGGTAACCATCCCACCTGAATACAGGTTACCCAGTGAATCGAAAGTAGCAGTATTGCCCCAATTATCATATGTACTGCCCGAATAAGTAGAGAAAATTAAGATGGGATCGATGACCAATTCAACATTGGTTTCATATCCTTCAGGAAACTGAAAATGCACCATGTTATCTTTCAGCACATATTCACAAGGAATAGCTATAATTTCACCCTCAATAATTTGATAGGCATATGGTTTTAATTCTTGTACATAACCTACCTCGGTGTTAACTATTAAACGTCCTTCGTTGATGTGCATATTTCCCACATTTTCATAACCTAGCATAATTTGTTCGGGGCAGGAATTGGGCGCCACGTGAAAGTCGTATTTTAGATAATTATTGTATTGAGAAAACACAGCATCAATACCAGAATAAATATCACCATAAAGGACAGATTCATAGGTTGCCACGTTTCCAAACCAATTATCAGGTTTATCTCCTCTCAGGTAGTTAACTTTGGTGAGGCGCCTTCCTTTGCCTTCAACACATTCAGGCTCTTCTGATCCTAAAAATGTAAAGGAATAGTAATCATAACTGGCAGGACCGTCTACATTAACATGTTCAGGTTTGTAGTGCGCATCACCACTATGTGGAGGATGAGACAGCGACCCAAAGTCAGCTAGGAAGAAAGAGAGCTTATTTTTTTCAAAATAGACCTGGCCATTACCTAGCGGTTTTTTGAATATAAACTCTTCAGACCACTGCCCTTTATTCTCAATAAAATGAAGCTTAGGTGGCTCTGCAAGGAGCTTTGATAAACCAAATGTATAGACAAGAAAAGTTATGATCAGCTTGTTCACACCTTAAAATTATCCAACAAATATGGAGATAACCCATTTTTAGGT
>JBCDHA010000601.1:0-2530 GCA_038750705.1 Bacteroidota bacterium | reverse complement strand
GTTTCCAACTCCTCTAATGATCTACCTTTAGTCTCCGGTATAAACCGAACAATATAAATAAGACCTAAGAAGGCAAATAATCCATAAATCAAAAAAGTAGCTGCACTCCCTAATACTGACAGCTCCCAGGGAAATATAAATTGTACTCCGGCAGATACCGCAGAGTTTATAAATCCGACAAAAGATATAGCTACGCCACGTATCCTCAATGGAAAGAGTTCGGAGAATAACACCCACATTACAGGACCCAGAGAAATGGCAAAGCAAGCTACGAATCCCATAATACCGATTAAGATCAAAGCGGGGTTCATGCTAATGGCAACCGTAATAAGTTCGGATTCATATTTTTTGGCTTTTTGAATTCCTAGTATTTCCTTGAGTTCCTGTTTGTAGCTCACATCATTTTTAAAATTTCTACCCGCCAAAACCGAGATCTCATTTCTCAATTCCGGATCTGAAAGTGTGTTTATCTTGTCATTTGTTAGTGAGTAAGTAGCCGAGTCAAAACCATAGGCCAGAAGCGCCATAAAAAAAGTAATCCCGGATACGCCCAAGATCAATAGCGGTTTTCTACCTAGTTTATCAATCAACAGCATAGCCAGAATAGTAAATACAAGATTAGTTAAACCTACCAATATGGCTTGAATAAATGAGGCGTCTGTACCAATACCAGATTGCTCAAAAATCATTGGGGCATAAAAAAATACTGAGTTGATACCCGTGATCTGTTGAAGAATACCGACCACTATCCCGATGGTAATAACGAGCTTAAAAGCCGGTTTGAAAATTTCAGTGATTGGCACTTTATTTTGGTTCTTATCGGCCTGGAGTGACTGTTTAACAGCTTTAACGTCTGCATCTACCTGATCTACGGCGCCAAATTTGATGAGCACATCCTTAGCTTCTGCTATCTGGCCCTTCATAATTAACCAACGCGGACTCCTCGGTACCCCGTAAAGTCCAAGAAAATAAAATATGGCAGGTACCGCTTCTACGCCCAACATCCAGCGCCAATTATTTTCGGCGATCCCAAGTGATCTTACCCACTCTGACTGCAAATCGCCCAATGAGAGAATTAAATAATTGCTGAAAAAGGCTAAAGAAATACCTATTACAATATTCAATTGGTTAAAAGAAACCAATCTGCCACGTTGGTCAGGAGGCGCTATTTCTGCAATATACATGGGTGCCAGGATCAAAGATGCTCCAACGCCAATGCCCCCCAACATTCTAAAAATGAGAAAAAGAATAAAACTGGGCGCCAAAGCGGAACCCACCGCAGATATTGTAAAAATAATGGCACATGCTTTCAAAAGTACTCGTCGTCCATACTTATCACTAAGAGGTCCTGAAACCATCATAGCCAGAGCTGCTATAACGGTGAGTGAGCTTACCGAAAATCCAAGCTCAAGATCAGTAAGGTTAAAATCGATTTGTACATATTTATTTACTCCTGAAATTACAGAGGCATCAAACCCCATTAAAAGCCCACCGAGAGCAACGATCAGGGTAATTCTGGTTAATAAAAAAGAGTTCAATGGTCTATTCAGGTTTTTTTTGGTATACCCGAACATAATCAATTTCCATTTGCTGTGGCAAATTAGTTGGGTCTATTCCTTTGCGCCCACCCCAATTACCACCGAACGCGATATTCATAATAAGATGAAACCTCTGATCAAAGGGCCATTCACTGGCTGTCTTGTTTTCGTTGCAAAAAGTGAAGTACTTTCGGTCATCTACAAACAAATGGTATTCATTGGGCTTCCACTCCAGGCTGTACTCATGAAAATTGGAATGGCTATCCGGCACATAAATTCTACTATTCTTATGCGTTCCATACATCCCGTTGTAGGCACCGGTATGTGCAGCGCCAACTATTGAGTCGGGGTCATACCCTACATTTTCCATAATGTCAATTTCGCCACTATTGGGCCATCCACCATATTTCCAATCTGTAGGTAACATCCAAATGGCCGGCCATGTACCCAGCGCTCTTGGTAATTTGGCCCTTATAACAAACTTCCCATATTTCCAGTCTCCTTTGTTCCGTGTTACCAAACGGGCTGAGCTGTATTCCTTAGCGCCTATCTTTTCTTGTAAAAGAGATATTATCAGTTTACCATCTTTTACAAAAGCGTTATCAGCATCGTTTTTAGTATAGTACTGAAGCTCATTATTCCCCCAACCACAAACGTTAGGGCAGCCGTCTCCTACATCATGCTCCATTTAGTTGAGTCAGCAAAACCTTCATATTCAAATTCATCAGACCACACTAATTGATAATTATCTTCATTTTGAATGTTACCAAAGGCATAAGCGTAAGCTATCGATCCCAGGATTAAAAAGCCATAAATAGTGTTTTTCAACGCTAGTGTTTTAAGATTTCAGAAAATCAATTTTCTTGAAAAACTCTTACATAGTCCACAATCATTTGCTGCGGGAATTGAGTTGAACTATTTGGATTACCTGGTAAATTACCGCCAACGGCTATATTAAATATGAAGAAAAACTCAGCTCTAAACTCTTCAAG
>JBCDHA010000600.1:0-2531 GCA_038750705.1 Bacteroidota bacterium | reverse complement strand
GTCATAAGCCCTTATGTTACAAATGAACCCTTTACGACAATACTCTTTAGTTTGTCCGGCTAATGAAAAGTACTGATAGTACACATATATACCAGGGATCTGATCTTGGAGAATGATCGATTCTTTCTTCCATTGCTTCGCTATTTCGGCCGCATCATCTACACTTGAAGGAACAGAAAGATGAATACTGTTGTAAGGATTTTTATATAGGTTTGAGCGTTGTTTTTCGGAAACAACATCAAAGAGCGGAGAGGTAATAGCTTCAATGTCTTTTGACAGTTCTTCGTTAAAACGCCACGCACGGAATGGTCGAATTTCAGCCATTTATGAATTTCGTATTATGCCCATCGCCTCTTTTGCCAATGGCTATTCTCTACCTTTTGACTTTCATTCTGATCGGGCTTGTTTTTTTCAGCAAAAACCGCAGTGAGAACAGCAGCTATTTCTTTTTCCACCTCAACTGCGGTAGGTGTTAAAACTTCAGGAGTAAAATACTTCTCTACAAACTTAGTATTGAACTGACCTGATGTGAAAGCATCGTGATTGAAAACGTAGGTTCCAAAGTCGAGAGTAGTAGCCACACCGGAAATGTTATATTCTTCAATGGCCCTGATCATTCTACCTATAGCTTGTTCACGATCCTCAGCGTAGGTAACTAACTTGGCAATCATAGGATCATAATAAATGGGAATATCCATACCTTCTTCAAAGCCGTCATCCACACGAACACCTGGGCCCTGAGGTCTTTCGTATCTATTTAATCGGCCAATATCCGGCAGAAAGTTATTCTTGGGGTCTTCTGCATATACTCTTAATTCAAATGCATGTCCGTTTATTGAGAGGTCTTCTTGCCTGAATGATAACTCTTGCCCTTCGGCGATTTTTATTTGTTCTTTTACCAGATCAATACCTGTTATTTCTTCAGTCACGGGATGCTCTACCTGCAACCTTGTATTCATCTCCAGGAAGTAAAAATTCAGCTTGTCATCAACGATAAATTCTACAGTACCTGCCCCATAATAGTCACAGGCTCTGGCCACACCAACGGCGGCATCACCCATAGCCTTGCGCACTTCGGGGGTGAGAATAGATGAAGGGGCTTCTTCCACTACTTTTTGATGCCTTCTTTGAATCGAGCATTCTCTTTCAAAAAGGTGAACAATATTTCCATGTTCATCACCCAGTATTTGAAACTCTATATGCCTTGGCGAGGTAACAAACTTTTCAATAAATACTGATCCGTCGCCAAATGCCGATTTCGCTTCACTAATGGCACGATCCATCTGCTCTTCAAACTCTTCGGTATTATTGACGATACGCATGCCCTTTCCACCTCCACCTGCGCTGGCCTTTATTAGTATAGGGTAGCCAATTTCTTCAGCTACTTTCTTTGATTCCGTAATATCCGTGATGGCATGATCAACACCCGGAACCTGGGGTACGTCAAATTTAGCTACGGCAGCTTTGGCAGCAAGCTTATCTCCCATGGTTCTGATGGCCTCAGGACTAGGGCCTATGAATTTAATTCCGTTCTTTTCTGTCAGTTCGGCAAAGTCGGCATTTTCAGACAGGAAACCATAGCCTGGATGGATGGCATCTACTCCAAGTCTTTTACATACATCTATGATTTTATCGCCTCTCAGGTAAGATTCAGTCGATGCCGGCGGTCCTACGCAAACGGCTTCATCGGCATACCTTACATGCAGGGCTTCCCGATCAGCTTCACTGTAAATGGCAACTGTCTTGATTCCAGCCTCTCGACAAGATCGCATAACGCGCATAGCTATCTCTCCACGATTGGCTACCAATACCTTTTTTATTTTTTTCATAGTAAGTATGAGTTTGATTGGGCCTGGGTAACTTACAATTCACAATCTTAACCTATTGTACTCAAACTGCATATGACCTTTGACATAAAATTTAATAGTGTTAGCTTTGTGTGTTTTTTTAAATCAACAATATAAAGGAATTACATAGTGGATATTTTTGAGAAACTGAAAGTTGAGCAGGGTGATTTAGGACAACACGCTCATTTGCCCAAGGATTATTTTATGTTCCCGAAGTTGGAGGGCGAGCTTGCCCCTCGTATGCAGTTCAATGGTAAAGAAGTGCTAACCTGGAGTTTGAATAATTACTTGGGGTTAGGGAACCATCCGGAAGTGAGAAAGGCAGATGCGGATGCTGCCGCCGAGTGGGGGCTTGCTTATCCTATGGGTGCCAGAATGATGTCTGGCAACTCAGTATACCACATTGAGCTTGAGGAAAAGCTGGCGGAATTTATAGATAAAGAGGAGGTTATGCTCCTAAACTACGGTTATCAAGGCGTACTGTCTATAATCGATGCAGTAGTGGATAGAAAGGACGTTATCGTCTACGACGCAGAGTCACACGCATGTATAGTAGATGGTGTTCGTCTTCATATGGGTAAGCGTTTTGTTTTTCCTCATAACAATATTGAGAATTTAGAAAAACAACTTCAAAGAGCAGAAAAAATAGTAGCAGAGACGGGTGGTGGTATACTGGTAATTACG
>JBCDHA010000599.1:0-2538 GCA_038750705.1 Bacteroidota bacterium | reverse complement strand
TTCTCTAAAAACTCTTCCATCAGGTACACAGCATTGTTGAGATAATAATTGTCCATATCTCCACAATAAATATGGATTTTACCCTGAAGTTCCGGCCCAAGCTTATCCCAATCCCGCTCAAGGATATTTCTTAAGTCGTAGTTCTCTTTCCAGTAGTCGGCCACCTCTTTATTGATCACCCCTGAACGTTTATCCCAAATGCGCTGAGGATAACCGTCATCACCTTGTGGGGAGTAAACGGCTTCCCAAATGTCCCACTGCTGCCCGGAGCGACTTTTGGTGCCCAATACAAACTCTCGCCAACTCATGTCACGCAGGGAAGCGTCTACTTTGCCCAAATAATCACGGTGACCTGGTGTAAGTGTTTGCTTAAAATCACTTTCGTAGTAATAGGCGTTTTTATCTTCATAGAGGTTTACAGCACAATAGGCCCTAAAATCAATCGGATCTGGGCAAGCGGCAAAGCAGCCGTTATATTCTTTAGGATACATAACCTGAGCAGCCAGAGCTTCCCAACCCCCGGTAGAGCCACCATATAAAAACCTTGCCCATCCTTCGCCCATACCGCGAAATTCTTTTTCAATGTGAGGGATAAGCTCATAAGTGATCGCGTCTCCATACGGACCAATGTTGGCAGAGTTCACAGCATACGAATCGTCATAGTACGGGTTGGCATGCTGAATTTTTACGATAAGCATGCGTGGGAAGTCATCGTCTGTCCATTGCTTATAAAAATCATAGGCTTCTTGTTGTTGAATAATATTGTACCCTTTTACATTGAACCTCGCACTGTAGTCGGGCTCCAGATCGGGGTCCGGAGGATCGGTACGAAAACCACCAAAATCCCTCGGAAAATGTCCGTGAAAAACCATCAGCGGATAACGTGCATCAGGATGATCTTCAAAACCTTTAGGAAGTAAGACATGAGCGCCCAGATAGATATCTGTGCCCCAAAATTCGGAAAGACGCTCGCTACGGATCTTAATATGCTTGATGAATTCTGTATCCTCGGGTTCTTTAATCTCCGGAATAACCTGATCCATCACTATTTCGAAAGTACCGCCCTTTTCAGTGACGGTTACCTTCTGCGGGATGCTGTAAAAATTGCCAGGCTTGCGATTCCATTGCTGACCTTCACCTCGGTCCGGCGGAAGCTTCACCGTGTGTCCGGTGGAGAGATTAAAAGTCTCATAGCGATTGAGCACTGCCTGCACGTAATATTCCCCTGCGGGAATGTTATTAATGTTTTCAATAGGATAACCAAAAGCATTTCCGTCAAAGGCTGCGCGGTCAATGGATGTGAAACCCTCAATGTCCATTCCATATCCGAGCTGGGTATTTAACCCGTCAGAAAGCTGAAACCGAGGTTCGGATTCATCATTGTTGGAAATCAGCAGAATGAGTCGCCCGTCCTGAGCCTGATCGGAAAGAGCGCTTGAAAAACCTACGTTGAAGGTGAGGCTTGTATCATCGCTTTTAGTGCCACAAGCGCTAAATACCATCGCAATTAAAATTATTATGAGCGAATTAGTGTTATTCTTCATGTTGACTGATTTTATGAATCGCTTAACAAGATATAAGAATAGCATAAATTCACAAAACAGGGTTTTGATGCGGTGGTTTTTATTAGCACTTGGTTTCCTGTTCTTTTTTTCGGTAGATGCCCAAGTAGATACCACCAAATCGGTGGATTACCTTGTGCGTGACATTCTCGTTGGTCACGGCGTATTAATAGGTAATGTTAAATACGGGGGCGCTGATCAGGGCATAGCATTATATCAGGATTCTACAAATCAGTTAGGAATTGAAGAAGGGCTATTATTAACTTCAGGAAACGTATTCTATGCCCTTGGGCCAAATAAGTCTGCCCATTTCGGAGGGATTACAAACACTTCCGGAGATGTTCAGCTTGACGGTATTGCTAAAGGGAAAACCTATGACGCTGCTGTGCTGGAATTTGAATTTGTCACCGTTTCAGAAAACCTGTCGTTCGAATTTGTATTTGCATCGGAAGAGTATTTGGAATACGTAGGTTCCAAGTACAATGACGTATTTGCTTTTTTCGTAGAGGGGCCGGGTTTGGAAAATATAAATATTGCTAAGCTTCCGGATGGAAAAACTCCTATTACAGTAAATACGGTCAATCACAAAAAAAATAAAGACTACTACACAGATAATACCTATATGAACGTGACGGATGCTTACGTTTGGGACGTGCGTAACCGAAAAGTGATTTGGAACGAACACTTTTTAAAGAAAGAAGTGCCAGCCGCTTATGATACGCAGTTTGATGGTTTCACCACTTTACTCACCGCCAGATGTACAGTGGTACCTAACGAGGTGTACAAGATAAAGATAGCCATAGCCGATGTTAGTGACCGGATTCTGGATTCCGGCGTGTTTCTTAAAGGCGGCTCTTTCAGCAGTTATGGTAAGGAGCTCGTTGAAATAGAGGACCATTTTTCCGAAAGAAAACAGTTGCAGAAAATCACCAGGATCGAGCCGGAATTAAACGCTACACCTGTCGAACTTGCCAAT
>JBCDHA010000598.1:0-2544 GCA_038750705.1 Bacteroidota bacterium | reverse complement strand
TCAAACGTATTACGGACACACCTGCATCGGCTCATATACATAAGCATGTGCTGGCACTTGCCAAATCAAAACTTCAGAATACCACTAAATCGGTAAAGGAAATAGCCTTCGAATTATATTATGGTTACCCAAACCATTTTACGAATTTCTTCAAAAAACAGACAGGAAACACGCCTTTAGATTTCCGTAAAAGCTTCTATTAATTCTCTTTGGAAGGATTTCTTTGAAATCCGTACTCTACTCTTTGAATTGCGTAGCCCCTACTCATTCATGCCTTCCGAGATTTGAACCATGTTCAATGAAAAAGAAAATATCATGAAAACAATATTCATAACATCGGTTCTGGCTTTGGGTCTTCTGGCCTGCGATGAGAGATCAAAACAAAACAACACGGAAATGGAAGTTACTACAGAAACAATAGCTGAGAGTTCTGCTACAGCAAAGACTGAGATAATTAGTCTTATGGAAACTTTATTTAGCGAAACAGATAATCGCAATTGGGAGTCTGTCAAGCAGACTATGGCGGACTCTGTCTATGTTGACTATACCGCTCTTGGAGGGGATGCAGGTTTCAAGACACCTGATGAAATTGTATCAGGCTGGCAGGCATTACTACCAGGTTTTGATCGTACCGTTCATCAACCACATAACTTCTCGGTTTGGGTGGCCGGGGAGCGTGCTTCGGCAACGTTAGATGCCATTGCTACGCATTACATTCATGGCGCAAAGGATGGCAGTCAATGGACGGTGTTTGTAGGGTACGATACTGAATATGTCCAAGAAAACGAAGAATGGAAACTGGCTCGCATTGATCTGAGCCTATATGATCAAAGTGGAAATACAGGGCTGCCATTACAAGCGATTGAGATTGTAAAGAATGATGGAATAAATGCTTTATCCAATGATACGGAGGCCTCGGAGGTTGTTGATCGCTTTTTTAAGGCGCTTGAAGACAGAAATTTAGAAAATGTTCTGGCTACTATTAGCGACAGTGTGATTCAACATATGCCTTTTGCACCATCAAACTTCCCAAAGCAGTTGACGGGAATCGATGAGATGAGAAAGCAATATACGGGGGTAATGGATTATCAGCAATCATATGATCGAGAGTACTTTGCCACAGCAGATCCGGGAACAGTGTTGGTGAAGTATTCAGGAACAATCACAACCGGTGAAGGCAAACCCTATAACAACTCATATGTAGGTATCTTCCGAATCGAAAATGAAAAGATCGTTGATTTTACAGAGTTTTTCAATCCAAACATCCTGCGTAATGGATGGCCGGGCTTGCAACCTGAGACTTATTCTGTTCATGCTACGGGTGCCAGAACGGATTCCGGAGTTACCATGGAAGATGTAGTCTTTAGCAGCAACGGCATTAACCTTGAGGGGCACCTTTTCCTTCCCACTGATTTTGACAAGGACGCTCAATATCCGGCTGTGATTGTGACCGGAAGCTGGACCAGTGTTAAGGAACAAATGCCTGATGAATATGCCAGTTTAATAGCTCAAGAGGGCTTTATTGCACTAACCTTTGATTTCACAGGTTTTGGAGAGAGTGAAGGCCAACCCCGTCAGGTGGAGGACTATAATCTTAAAATCGCTGACATACGGGCAGCGGTCGATTTTCTAAGCGCACACCCGGCCGTAAACACAAATCAGCTTTCGGGGTTAGGCGTTTGTGCCAGTTCAGGCTATATGGCACACGCTACTGCACAGGATGAAAGGATCCGGAACCTGGTATTGGTCGCTCCCTGGTTACACAATGCGGAAATAGCGAAGTCCATTTATGATTTTCGTCCGGGAGGAACGGATGGACTCCTTGAGTCGGCAAGAAAAGCGAAAAAAGAATATGCTGAAACCGGGAAAATGAAGTATGTGCTGGCAGCCAGCGAGCTGGATCCGCTCAGCGCCATGTACGTGCCTAAGAACATTTTTGACTATTATCTAAACCCGGCAAAAGCGGCAGGAGCTGTATATGATAATCGCTTTGCGGTGAGTAGCTGGGAGCCTTGGTTGACATTCGATGGAATATCTGTGGCCAGTACAATCAAACAGCCCGTTTACATAGTTCATAGTGAAAGCGGAGCTGTATCTCAGGGGGCAAGGCAATTCTACGAATTGCTAAAAGGTGAAAAAGAAATTGTATGGTTAAATGAGTTTAATCAACAGCAACTTTACTTCGAAGAGGTAGCTGTAAATGCAGCAATAGGAAATGTGGTTGATTATTTGAAGAAATAAGTCGTCAGACCACTCTAAGTGGTCAGACGACTATTTAAAAATTTAAAAATCAAAGAAAATGGCACTTAACGAATATTACACTTTAGGAAATTCAGGTCTACGGGTTAGTAGGCTGGCTTTAGGAACCATGACCTTCGGCTCCGAATGGGGCTGGGGGGCCGAGAAAAAAGGTGCGAAAGAGTTATTTGATCATTATGTAGATGCAGGCGGTAACTTCGTGGACACTGCCGATCTCTACACGAATGGAACAAGCGAAACGTGGCTTGGAGAATTTGTTAAAGACCGAGCGTTGCGGGATAAGAT
>JBCDHA010000597.1:0-2549 GCA_038750705.1 Bacteroidota bacterium | reverse complement strand
TCGGTCAGCTTGCCATCATGCCCAGATGGATGTGGTGCGCTGGAACGTTTTGAATTCCGCCAGAGCCGGTCTCACCACCATGGAGCACTGGTATGGGCTCCCCGAAGCGCTATTTACTGACAGGGTGGTGCAGCATTATCCGCTGGACTACAACTATAACAATGAGCAGGACCGCTTTGGCGAGGCCGGTCGGTTGTGGAAACAAGCGGCTGAACCTTATTCCGATCATTGGAATAGTGTAATGAACGAATTGCTGGAACTGGACTTTACGCTTGATCCCACATTTAACATTTATGAGGCAAGTAGGGATTTGATGCGTGCCCGCCGGGCCGAATGGCATGAAGACTATACGATGCCCAGCCTTTGGCGGTTTTATCAGCCCAGCAAAATCTCCCATGGCTCATACTGGCATTATTGGGGTACGGAAGAAGAGGTGAACTGGAAAGAAAACTATCGTTTGTGGATGACTTTCATCAACGAATATAAGAACAGAGGTGGTCGGGTAACTGCCGGATCGGATTCAGGATTCATTTTTCAATTGTATGGCTTCGCCTATATCAGAGAACTGGAATTACTGAGAGAGGCGGGTTTTCATCCTCTGGAAGTAATAAAGTCAGCCACGCTAAATGGGGCTGAAGCGCTGGGAATGGATAAGCAGATAGGAACAGTGGAAGTAGGTAAGCTAGCCGATTTTGTGATTCTTGAAGAAAATCCTTTACAAAATCTCAAGTCTCTTTATGGAACCGGAGCGATTAAGCTAACAGAAGATAACCAGGTGGTACGTGTAGGTGGTGTAAAATACACGGTTAAAGACGGGGTGATTTACGATGCTAAAAAATTACTTGCTGACGTGCAGAAAATGGTAGCCGATGAAAAAGCGAAGACCGGTTTTAAGATTACACAACCTGGAATACCCAATGAATAGACTAATTATTATAGGGTTGGTATTGGCTATTGCCTGTGGAACCAAAGAGGGTAAAGTAGTGGATGAGGTGGAGGCCAAAGCACCCCTGAAAGCAGGAAAGATTTTTCAGGCGGTCTCATTGCGCGGCGATTCGCTGTTCACTCCTGAATACTCTGCTGAAAAACGCGCAAAGTTAGATAGTAATCTTAATGTCGCCGATAAAAACTGGCAAAGCGACCCTTCTGAAATCAATACGATCTGGCTTGGAAGGAGAGTGGCATATGCCGGAAGATACAGACAGGCCATTGATATCTTTAGCGAAGGCTTAGCACGATATCCTGGGTCTTACAAACTGCTTCGCCACCGCGGCCACAGATACATATCTATTCGGGAGCTTGATAAGGCGATTGAAGACTTTAAAAAAGCTGCGGACATGATGCCCAAGGATAGAATTGAGATTGAACCTGATGGTATTCCCAATAGCATTAATACCCCATTGTCTTCAACGCAATTTAACATATGGTATCATCTCGGGCTGGCTTATTACCTAAAAGGTGAGTTTGAACAGGCGTTAAGAAGTTACAAAGAGTGTCTTAAGGTTTCCGTAAATGATGACCTACAAAGTGCAACGGTAGATTGGTTGTATATGACCTACAGAAGATTGGGGCGTGAGGAAGAAGCCAAACAGGCGCTCACTGCTGTTCATAAGAATATGACCATCATAGAAAATAGCTCTTATTTCAAACGACTAATGATGTACAAGGGTGACGTGCCGGTAGATTCTGTGCTGAACGTGTCTGATAGTGATCCCGATCTTGATTTGACTCTCGCTACTCAAGGCTACGGTGTTGGAAACTGGTATTTGTACAATGGCGATACGACTAAAGCGGTAGAAGTTTTCAAAATGGTGGTTGATGGCAAACACCGGTCTGCTTTTGGATATATAGCCGCTGAAGCTGACCTTTCCAGGATGGATAAGTGAAAATGCGAATCTGAAGAATTTAAAAAAATCCCGCTATCGTTGCCGGCTTCGAATCATCATAGTCTCTTATCTTATCAAAAGCATAGTCCTCTTTATCTATGAAAATGGTTTGTTTTTGAGGACTTCTTTTCTTGATTTCATCAATGCTTTGAAATAGTAAGTTGCTTTTTCCTACTCTTCTTTGGCCGGTATATACCTTAACCAAGGCTTTTCCAATGTAGGGGACCACACGCTGAAAATATAAATCCCTAGCTATATATCTTCTTTTTTCTGTCAATTGTATACTGTCTTGAGTATATCAATTATACCATCAAGATCTACCAGCCGTTATTTGGTAAGTTTAACAATGAAGAAAAATGGTGCAATCGGTAACGTACTTCTGCGCCAATAAGATAAGTCCCAGTACACAGTGATGTCCTCATGATTATCAAAAAAACGGGTCTCGTGCTAAATCCGAAAACTCAAAACTGGGTTTTGTAGCCATGCCAAATGATCCGTTGTTAGCTGTAATACAATAAGCGCATTTTAAAATACTTGTGTTAAGATTTGTTCCGCTCAAACTTATGCCTCCTTTTTAAAGTTGTCTCTAACAATATATCTGTTACTATTTCTAAGACTTTAATCTAAAATTCTATGCTACAGCGAAAATTTGAGAGTGTTGTA
>JBCDHA010000596.1:0-2554 GCA_038750705.1 Bacteroidota bacterium | reverse complement strand
GTGTTCTCATACAGGTTTTCACCGGTCTGGCTGTGATTATTGCCTGCCTGGGTTTGGTGGGTCTCACTGCGTTTTCCACTGAGCAACGCAGAAAAGAGATCAGCATCAGGAAAGTATACGGCGCCAGTGTGGCTCAGGTATTAGCATTGATCAATAACCAATTCATGAAGTTGGTCGGGCTATCTATTCTAATAGCATTACCCATTGGGTATTACTTGTCCATCCTCTGGCTTGAAGACTATGCTTATAGAATCGATTCGGTTCTTCCACAGCTATTCTCTGCGGGAATACTAAGTTTGGCTTTAGCGCTAATAGCAGTGAGCTACCTGGTAATAAAGTCAGCCTTAACTAATCCTGCGGAAGTTTTAAGAAGTGAATAAGAGCTTAAATTAAGAAACCGTGATAAAGAATTATTTAAAGATTGCTTTAAGAAACGTGTCCAGTGCCACTGTGATAAACATTGTCGGTTTATCTGCAGGGTTGGCCGTAAGTGTCTATCTCATAATTTATATAAATCAACAGTTGTCTTTTGATGACTTTCATACAAAATCATCAAGAATATACAGAGTACTGAATGAGATTAACAGTACTACAGGTACGTGGCATTTAAAGGCAATAAGCACCCGCCGTGCTTTAGATATTGACAAATCACTGCCTTTTATAGAGCGTTCTACTAATATTTCAAGTGAGTTAAAAGTAGTTGTGGAATTGGACGGGGAATCCTTCTACGAGCCGCAGCTTCATCGTGCGGATTCCAATTTTTTTAAAGTTTTCGATTTTGACCTGCTGGAGGGAAATGAAGAAACCGTTTTAAAGTCCTTGGATAAGATCGTAATATCCACCAGGGTTGCCGATAAATATTTTGGAGATATCTCCCCAATGGGTGAGGTCATTACCATTTCCAATAAAGCATATGAGATAGAAGGCGTTTTAAAACCTACAGGAAGAAGCTCCCATCTCAATATCGATTTTTTGGGAGTAAACGACTACGCAGATCCTAAAAGCAGCTTATGGCTGACAAAATACTTTCTGAGTACCAACGAGAATGAACATGATATGGAGCGACAGGTCAACCAACTGTTCAATGGAGAAGTTGATCAAGCCTACACTTTCAGTATTCAGCCACTAACGGATATCCATTTGCATACCAATCCTAAGTTGGACGATTTCACCGCCAATGGTAATATTGACTTTCTCTACGTTCTGGGGTCTGTTGCGCTTCTTATTCTAATCACGGTGAGTTTTAACCATACTAACCTCACCCTGGCCAAGTATTTAAAACGTACCAAGGAAATGGGGATGCGTAAAATTCAGGGTGCCCGTCGTGAGCAAATTATTTTTCAACTACTCTTAGAAACATTTACCATAGTCTCGGTTGCCATTCTTTTAGGAGGAGTGTTCTTAGAATTTGCCCTACCTCACATGAACCACTGGATACAATACGAGGTGGTGTTGGACTATACCAACCCAGAGGTATATCTAACTTTTGCTTTGGTTCTTATAGCGGTTACCCTGGCGGCAGGCTTTTACCCGGCCTACTACATCACTTCGTTTTCGCCCGGTTCTGTGTTGCGCAACGATTCAATTAAGCAAACTTCCAGGATTGGACTGATCAAAATTTTAGTAGGTGTTCAGTTCGTTATTTCTACCATACTTCTTACCGCTACCGTAATTATGCAAAAGCAAATGCGCTTTATAAACGAAAAAGACCTTGGCGTAAATCCTGAGGGTATTTTAGCAGTTGATACCAATAAAGAAATAGACAAACTTCAATATGAGAGCTTCAAAAATGACCTGCTTGATTTACCTGAAGTGAAGCAGGTGGCCGCAGGTCCGATGCCGGATCGATCCTTTACTTGTCCTGTAAAAAACCGTGACGGTGAATCTTTTGATATTAACATTACGTACGTGCTTGACGATTATATTGACCTTCTTGATATTGAGATTGTAAAAGGCAGAAACTTTGACTTTGAGAATTTAACAGACATAACCCAGCGGGCAATCATTAATGAGGAGGCGCTAAAACTGCTAGGGCTACCCAATGGCGGAATAGGGGAATATTTTTCATTTGATGAATTAGACCTTACAACACATTACACCTCAGAGCGTCAAGTGGAAGTTATTGGTATAGCCAAAGATTTCCATTATAAGGGTCTCAGAAATAAAATACAGCCCTTATTCCTTGTAGTTTCTGAAACGAAAGGCCTTCGAGAGCAAATTGGTATAAGATACGGCAGCCAAAACACGCAGGCGCTACTGAACCAGATCTCGACCTTATGGAAGCAACTGGATGTGGGTAACCCTTTTACCTATGCATTTTTAACGGATGAGTACAATGAGTTTAATGATTCCGATAACAGATTGGCTTCGGGTTTTGCCTATATTTCCTACCTGGCCATTCTATTATCAGCTTTAGGTTTGTTCGGGTTATCTAACCTCGAAGCCAAAGGTAACTTCAAAACCATATCGATTAAAAAAGTACTGGGAGCCAGCACACTGTTGCTTCTTCGGCAATACTTAGGCTCCTATTTCATGATGTCTCTAGGTGCCGGGC
>JBCDHA010000595.1:0-2566 GCA_038750705.1 Bacteroidota bacterium | reverse complement strand
GCAAAGTAACTTAATTGAAGATTACCGATGTGTTAACAAGAAGTTTTTGAGTAAAGTAATTTCATCCATTTTTATCGACGGGAAATTGGCAATCCTAAAAGTAGTTTCCTTCAGATTTCCATATCCGTTACCTAGAATTAATCCTTCCTTTTGTGCTTCCATTTTTAATTTTGAAATAGTATTAGGATCGCTGCTTACAGGGAGTACCGTATAAGACTGTACTTCTTTATTCTCTATTAGAGGTTTCAAGCCAACCTCATCTAAAAGCGTTAAGAACATTGAATATCTATTTCTAATTTCCTGGTCAATGAACCTGATATTTTTTCTATCCTGCATTACTCTATTCAATAGATAAATACCCATAACATTGGGTGTATGCGTAGTTTGATACTTCTGCATCATTTTTATGATGGATGGCATGCTGTTATATCTGCTTATGTCGTTGACCTCAAGCGCTTTTTCTAGAGCCCTTGGAGAGCAAGCCACTACGGCCAGTCCCGCAGGAAGGCCGAAACATTTTTGAACAGAGGCATACCAAAAATCGGCATTTTTGAAATCCAGGTCAATTCCTGCCATTGAGGAAGTAGCATCGACGGCGATAATCTGATCCGGGAATTTAGCCCGAAGCTCCTCTATTTGATAGTTGTGAACCTGTGTGCCGTTAGAGGTTTCATTTTGCGTGATGCAAATGGTATCCGTATCCGGAGTTAATTTGAGTTCTGCGGTTTTCAGTTTGTCATTCATCTCAAACCGATGACCAATAGCATTCGATCTTATCTTTTCTGTATACATCAACCACTTCTCGCCAAAAGCGCCGTTGTAAAAATGATGGCTTCCATTTTTAATCAGGGATTGTGCCATTATTTCCCAACACTCGGTAGATGACGATACGAAGAATATGGAGTAGTTTTCAGGGATGTTTAGCTTTGCTTTCAGTTCAGTAACAGTGTCTTTAGCTAGCTCCATGAACTCATCACTGCGGTGGTTGATGCTCAAAATACCTGTATCATAAGCCTCTTGCACATACCGGGGAATATTTTCATCGACCCGCGATGGGCCGGGATAGAAGCTAATCATTTGCCTTATTGATGAAATAGGTTAGCGCCAGTAAATACCCTTCGAGGCCGAGTCCACTGATCATACCTGCACAATTTCCACTGATAATACTTTTATGGCGAAATTCTTCACGAGCATAAATATTGGAGATATGGACTTCCAGCACGGGCGTTTCAATAGCACCGATAGCATCGGAAATGGCTACGGAGGTATGTGTGTAGGCCGCAGCATTTAAAATAATTCCTTCATAGCTGTAACCTACCTGCTGCAATTTGTCAACCAGCTCTCCCTCAATATTAGATTGAAAGTAGTCAATTTGAATACCTGAAAAACTGGCTTTTAGATTTTCAAAAAACGTTTCGAAGTCCTGATTCCCATATACTTCCGGTTCTCGTTTGCCAAGCAAGTTTAGATTTGGCCCGTTTATTATGATGATCTTCATAAATTCTTCGCAGTTTTAATATCAGTGAATTGGGATCAGTACATTAAGCAGTTTAAGAACTATCTCCGGCTCGAAAGGTCGCTGTCAGATAACTCTGTGGAAGCTTACATTCACGATGTAGTAAAGCTAAAACAGTTTATGGAATTGTCCAATGCGAGCATTTCACCTTTACAGGTAGAACCGATCCATCTCCGGAATTTTCTCGAATACATTAATGACCTGGGAATGACCGCTCATTCTCAGGCGCGAATAATTAGCGGCCTTAAAGCGTTTTACAAATACCTGATTTATGATGAACTTATCGATAAGGACCCTACTCACTTGATTGAAGGCCCTAAACTCGGGCGAAAACTACCGGATACCCTCAGCTATGAGGAGATCGTAAAACTTTTAGAAGGCATAGAT
The DNA here is from genome assembly GCA_038750705.1 of Bacteroidota bacterium. Taxonomy (GTDB): domain Bacteria; phylum Bacteroidota; class Bacteroidia; order Cytophagales; family Cyclobacteriaceae; genus Fulvivirga. Next base: position 663 of record JBCDHA010000595.1, on the reverse strand, counting down.
CATTCTAAGCCTGAAGGTCAACGAAACAGAGCAATATTGGAGGTGTTGTACAGCAGTGGGCTTCGTGTTAGCGAACTTGTGAATCTACGGCTTTCGAATGTATATGAAGACATAGGGTTTTTGCGAATAATTGGTAAGGGCGATAAGGAGCGGCTGGTGCCGGTAGGAAGAGATGCGCTTAAGTATATAAAGATCTATAAAGAAGAAGTGCGGGTGCAGCTCAATGTAGCTGAAGGGCATTCTGATTTTGTCTTTTTAAATCGAAGAGGAAAACAATTGACCCGAGTGATGATTTTTACCATCATAAAAGAGTTGGCCAAAAAGGTGGGTTTAAATAAAACAGTGAGTCCTCATACTTTTCGCCATTCATTTGCTACCCACCTGATTGAGGGTGGCGCCGATCTGCGGGCAGTACAGGAAATGCTCGGGCATGAATCGATAACTACCACTGAGATTTATACCCATCTGGATCGCGATTACTTAAGACAGGTCATCCAGGAGTTTCACCCCAGGAGTTAAAATTTAATAATGCCATTGCTCTGGTCGATGGCATCCTTAATATACTTCAATACATTTGCGTCAAACTTTCAAACCTTGTATAAATCCATACTTCGCCCTGTCCTTTTCCTGTTCGATCCTGAGAAAGTGCATCATTTCACCTTT
>JBCDHA010000594.1:0-2570 GCA_038750705.1 Bacteroidota bacterium | reverse complement strand
GGTAGAACAGGCATGACAGCTTTCGCCCATCATATTCCTGATGACGGTAGTGCATTTATTTTTTATGGACCGCATATAGGTATTACACTTGACGGTGAATTAGGTAAGATGTATCGACCCCGTCAAGAAGAGACCGGTAACTCGTGTGGTGCGCTAATGCTGGCACTGAGTAGATTGCAGGACAGCAATTACAAGCCTGTTATTAACGATGATGACTACCAGCAAATGAAGCTTGAGGAGAGCCTATTGCCGTATAGAGACCAAATATTAGATAGTAATAATCAAGCCAAGGCGATTACAGAAGCTACTTATGATATTATCAATAAGAAGATTCATGAGCATATCTTAACATGTAGAGATGAATTTCATGTGAATAAAGTGACCCTTTTAGGAGGTATTATTATAAATACTGATTATGGATTAGATGATTATTTTGATTCAAGGAATTTTGAAGTAATTGATTTAAGGAGTCTTTGACCTATAGGAAGTTTTTGGATGGTGTCTGTGAATGAATCATTAAAAATTACGGGCATCGGAGAATAGATTTTTTGATCTACAATTATTCTCTAAAAACACCCTTTAAATTCCCTAAAGGAAACCTCTTAGTAGAGGTAGTTTTCAACTTTAAAGAAAAATCTATTCTCAGAGACTTTAAATGCATTGTTTTCTCGTTTAAAAAATTTAGTCGGATACCAATAATTCTTTTCCTACCCTTCGAACCATAAAATAAAGAAATTGAGATAAAGGTTAACGGTCTCATAAACAAATGGGTGAAAACAACAGGACCAAGGAGGTATTTAGCACTATCTATTCTGATTTGATTTGCCGGAATAGCATTGATATAAATTGAATACGGCTACTCAAAAGGTATCCCTTTATGCGATTTGTTAATTGTAACTTAATAAACAATAGTATCGGAGATGTGACTTTTTTCGTCTTTTTGCATTGGCCGAAAAATAATATTGTCATGCGTTTTATTAAAAACCTAATTATCGCGCTTAGCTTCTCCCTGTTGCTATGGAACTGTCAGTCAAATGACGGGTCAAAGAATGATCGTAATTTAGTTGATACCCCTTCAGAACACCTTGAGGCTAATGCTATAACGTCTTTTGAGCAGTGGCTTAAAAATCCGCAACCATTGATTAGCGCTCATAGAGGCGGGCCCTACCCTGGTTTTCCGGAAAATGCCGTTGAAACCTTTCAAAACGTTGCCAATAAAACGGCCGCCATCATTGAGTGTGATATTTCTATGACCAAGGATAGCATCTTAATACTCATGCATGATGAAACGCTGGATAGAACTACGAACGGACAAGGTAACGTAACCGATATGATGTATGACGATATTCAAAAATTATTTTTAGTAGATAATGCAGGAGATTCTACTTCTTTTCGCATACCAACTTTGGATGAGACCCTGGCATGGGGCAAAGGCAAGGTGCTTTTTACACTTGATGTAAAAAGAGGTGTGCCTTTTGAAAAGGTTATAGCTACTATAGATAAATATGACGCGGCTTCTTATGCTGCCATTATCACTTACCGAATTCAGGATGCGAAATGGGTCTACTCCTTAAATCCGGATATTATGATTTCCGTTTCAGCGGGAGATGATGGTGCGATAAGTCAAATTATAGAATCTGCGATTCCAACTCAAAACCTTTTGGGCTTTGTTGGAACGAGTGAGCCTGACAGAACCCATTATGAGAAACTTCAAAAAATAGGTATCAAAACCATTCTGGGAACTTTGGGAAACCTGGATAAGAGGGCAGAAGCCAAAGGTAATGATAATGTATATCTCACCTATATTGAAAATGGAGCTAATATCCTCGCCACGGACAGACCTATTGAGGTGGCTCAGGTTTTGAATACAAAATGAGCATAAAAATGAAATATCTTAGCTGGTCTAGTCACTCATTCACCTGTTGAATCTGAATCAAACCTATCATGTATGATCGTAGAAAATTCATCTCTTTCCTTGGCAAAGCCAGTTTAAGCGCAGTGACCATACCTCCTTTTTTAACGAGCTGCGGCAATACCGCCACACCATCCGAAAGATTTAAGCACAAAGAAGAAAAAAACCTGAAGAGACTAAAAGATCTGGTAATCGAAAATTTGGAGGCTTCAGACAAAGATGATTTACTGCTTACCAACGGATTAAATTATCATACCGTCATAAAATGGGGTGATAAGATATCGGATAGCGATTCTTTTGGTTTTAATAACGATTTTACCTGTTTTATTCCTTTAGATGAGAATAATCCTACTGACGGATTACTTTGGGTAAATCATGAATACACTGATCCCCTCTTTGTATCGGACTTCAATCACAAGCAATATGATCATCCGGAGAAGCATCGTACCATTGATCAAGTGAATAAAGAAATGTACTCTGTTGGTGGAAGCATCGTCCGAGTAAAGCAAGAAAATGGAAAGTGGAAAGTAGTGCAAAATGATCCATATAACCGAAGACTTACGGCCCAAACTCCTATTTCATTGAACTGGGATTACGATATAGAAGGAAAAAATACAGTTATAGGTACACATAGTAATTGTTCGGGAGGAATCACCCC
>JBCDHA010000593.1:0-2574 GCA_038750705.1 Bacteroidota bacterium | reverse complement strand
GTTTATTTTTCCAATAAAACAGTTCTCCGGGCAGGGCTTAGATACACCACAGACCGCTTATCCAACCTGAACTATATTGTACCCAGACTTTCTCTGGCCCAGCAAGTTGGTAAAAATGGTCAGTTTTCATTGGCCTATGGCGAGTTCAAGCAAGCCGTGCGCCCTGAATACCTACGAATAAATCAAACACTGGATCATGAAAAAGTACGTCATCATATTGTAAGCTATCAATGGATTAAAAACGGCAGGACTTTTCGATTAGAATCATATGATAAAAGGTATTCTAATCTCATAAAATTTGGCGTTGAAAATTTAAATGACCCAAGCTCCTACACGAACCAGGGAGAAGGCTACGCCAGAGGGTTAGATCTGTTCTTTCGAGACAACAAAAGCTTCAAGGGTCTGGATTATTGGATTTCTTACTCCTTTCTTGATTCAGAGCGAGACTATCTTAACTACCCTAGTAGCGCGGTACCTGTCTTTGCATCAGCGCACAACTTTTCTTTGGTAGCCAAATACTTTATGCAGGATATTCAAAGTCAACTAGGGCTAAGTTATTCCTACAGCAGTTCCCGCCCCTACAATGACCCCAATACTACCCATTTTAACTCGGGGCGCACACGCTCATTTAACGACCTGAGTCTAAATATCAGTCATTTATTAAACCCGCAGGTTATTATTCACGGTTCCGTAACTAACGTACTCGGGTTTGATAATGTCTTTGGGTATGAATACGCCACAAGACCTAACGACCAAGGAGTTTACCAGCGCAGAGCCGTCCGGCAACCGGCGCCCAGGTTCTTTTTTGTAGGAATATTTATCACTTTCTCTAAAAATAAAACGGTCAACAGACTCCCTGAACTCTGACTGATCATTCAAAAAGTAAAATCAAAAACAAATAGTATGAAAACGTTTCTTTTAATCATCACCACCCTAGTAATCACCAGTTTTGCATCATCTTCAAAGTATGAGCAGCAGATGTTGAAACATATAGAAGGCCTAAATAAAGCAGAGTCTCCCCAAGATTTTCAGATGCTCACCAATGCTTTTGACCGTATTGCAAAAGCGGAAAAAGATAAATGGGAGCCCTATTACTATGGAGCTTACAGTACGCTCCTCTGGTCTTATCGTATTTCGGAAGTATCTGAAAAGGATAAACTTATTGACCAGGCACTCGAAAAGATAAATACAGCTGCGAAGCTCGCCCCTCAGGAATCCGAAATAGTAGCACTGGAAGGGTTTGCCCATATGACCCGGGTTACCATTGATCCGGCCAGCCGAGGTGCCCAATACAGTGGCCTGGCACTACAGACCTACGGCAAGGCGATGGCTATGAACCCGGAAAACCCCAGAGCAATGCTACTGATGGGGCAAATGCAATACGGAACCGCTCAATTTTTTGGATCGGACACCAGCGAGGCCTGTGGGTTAATCAAAAAATCTATCAGCGCCTTTGAAACGTATGAGAATAACAACCCGTTAGCCCCGGCCTGGGGAGAAGGTCAGGCCAAAGCAGCTCTCGGCAGGTGTCAGTGATATAATAAGATAATATGAAGCTATTATCAAAAGGAAGGTAATCCTTCCTGGGTCAAATGACTTGAAACGTTCGTTTTATGATATTAATTGACCTGAATATACTTGCTTAACCACACCTTCTGGATTGAACTTTTCCTTAGCAAGGTATAAGTCAAAACTACGTTGCATTCCTAACCAAAGATCAGAGGTTGTGTCGAACACTTTAGAAAGCCTAATCGCCATTTCAGGACTAACTGATGAGCGACCATTAATTATTGCAGACAGCATCGATCTTGTTATTCCCAATGAATTGGCCAAATCTCCTATTGTAAGACCAAGGGGCTCTAAATAATCATGTCTTATAATTTCACCCGGATGTACCGGTCTCATATTCATTTCCATATCAGTGATAATCTAAATAGTTAACATCATATGCTTTTCCATTGTCTAGTCTAAAAGTTAACCTCCAATTCTTTTTCACTGTCACTCCCCAGTGACCTTTTAAGTCACCTTTTAATGGGTGTAAATGAGGCCAGGAGCATTCATATCCTTAACCTCAACCGCTTGTTGTAATCTTGATAAAATTCGTCTCAACTTTTAAACATGATCTGGTTTTATCTTGGAATAATTGTATTTTTCAAAGAATAACCTTAAAGGCTTGCTTCGAAAACTTACAATCATAGTTAATCTTAAGTCAATGTATAATGTAAAGTTACACTATACAATTAGAGAGAGTTAAAATAAGTGATTTTTATGAGACCATGCTATTTTGAAATATGCTCTGTAAGCGTTATTAACTAAAAATAAATGTCAGTGTTCTGACTAATCTAACCTTAACGGGTGAACCTTTCTGCATTCCCGGTGTCCAAGGCGGCATTAGATCCAATAATCTGATTATTTCATCTTGAACATTTGATGGTGTCTTCTTTAGAAATTTGATTTGCTCAGCCTCACCTTTCTTATTAATAATAAATTCAAAATATACGGTAAGGCCCTTATTTCGCTGTGTGGTGACGTGGAATTTAGAATTCTTTTTCAGAAATTTTATGAATTTTTTCT
>JBCDHA010000592.1:0-2581 GCA_038750705.1 Bacteroidota bacterium | reverse complement strand
TACTTCATGGCTTTGTTGTTTTGTTAGACTTAATTTTTAATTGACTTTAATCTAACATTACTACAGAGCCTTTATCTTTTTGTGATCCTCTGCAATATAGTAAGCTAAAGAGAGTAACTAAGAACTGCCCTTTAGGGAATTTAATGGGTTTTTTAGAGAATGATTCCAAATCAAAAATCTTTTCTCGGACGCCAGTAATTTTCAGTTATCAAATAAGGTAATATAGGTCTTGAACTGCGCTGTCTGAATTTGTTTATGTTGATAAGGTTATCAATATTTGACTCAGGCAGTTCGATAAAACGGACCGGTCAATCGCGGTGAATAGTGAATTTGAGTCTTAGTTGTAGGTATTTTCTCAAATGAAAAAAGCTCTAATAGCCACCGCAGGGCCGGCAAAATCACTAATGCTAGTGATTGAATGCAAATTATTTTGTGCCGAATTTTGAAGATAGATCATAAAGAACGATTTAATTATGAAAACACCAACGTATTATATAATCACCTTTTGTCTACTAGCAACTTATTTTACAGCATTTTCTCAGGAAGAAAACATACTCATAGACAGAAAATTCTGGAAGTCAAACCCTTCACTTGCAGAAGTTAAAGCCAAAGTCTCGGAAGGTCATTCACCTACGGAGCTGACCCCTTATAACTTTGATGCTACAGGATATGCTATTCTTGAAAAAGCTCCGTTGGAAACGATTAAGTATTTATTGGAGCAAGGCAATGACGTGAATAAATTAACGCACGACGCGCGGACCTATATTTTCTGGGCAGCTTATAAAGACAATATCGAATTGATGAAGTACCTGGTATCAAAAGGCGCAAAGACGGATCTCCTCGATCAACACGGATATTCCATACTGACATTTGCCGCCGTTACCGGACAAGACAATAAAGAACTGTATGATTACATCATTGAACTTGGCGGTAATGTTTTGGAAGAAAAAGATAGAACAGGAAGAAATTCCTTATTGGCCTATGCCAGCAGTACCAAAACGGGTGATATGATCGATTACTTCATAAACAAGGGGTTAGATGTAAACAGCGTTGATAAAAATGGAAACGGCATTTTCCACTATGCTGCCATGACAGGGAATAAGGCGCTACTCGAGCGCTTGGTTAACGATTATGCCGTAAGCGCCAAAAAGAATGAAAAGACGAATGAGAATGCCATTTTGTTTGCCAGCCGGAGATACAGTCGGTCAGGAGAAGAAACAGAAATAGCCTACTATGAGTACCTCGAAAGTCTTGGTCTCGATCCTACAATTGTCTCTGCCGAGGGCAATACGGTTCTCCAAAACCTGGCGTACCGCTCTAACAATATAGACGCCTTCAAGTATTTTCTTAACAAAGGCGTTGACCCAAACCAGGCAGATAAGGAAGGTAATAACGCGCTCATCAATGCCTCATCAAGAAAAAGCATGGAAATAATGGCCCTGTTAGTGGAGAACACCGGTGACATTAATCATAAGAATAAAGAAGGCTATTCCAGTTTTACCAGGGCGCTTAAGTATAATAAACTGGAAATAGCTAAATTTTTAGAATCTAAAGGAGCCGATACAAAGGTAATTGATGCTAACGGCTATGACCTGGTCTACCACATTGTGGATGCTCACAGAGGTGACCTTGAGAATTTCAAAGAAAAGCTGGAGTATCTGAAAACCCTTGGACATGACCCAATGGCAACTCAGCAAGACGGCAGCACACTATTGCATGCCGCTATTAATAAGGAAGATCATGACCTGGTCAGGTTTTTAGTAGATATGGGCATAGATGTTAACGCCAAAGACGCGGATGGCCATACCATTTTGCATTATGCCGCTATGCAATCAGATGATGAGAGCATGCTTAAATATTTAATTGCTGCCGGAGCCGATAAAAGCATTACCACGGAATTTGATGAATCAGTCTATGACCTGGCCCAGGCGAATGAATTATTAATGGAAAGTAACACAGATATCGATTTTCTAAGACCCGGAGGAGAATGAAAAAAATAATAGTATTTAGTTTACTTGCTTTAGGTGTGGTTTTAAGCTCTTCCTGGAGCATTATCGTTAACAATACAGATACAGTCAGTTACAGGTGTCTTATTCAGTTAACTAACTATGGTGGGGAAGGAGCCTATGTCATTACCTCATTAATCAACCCTGAAGGAAAGTATGAGCAGACGCTATTCGTAGGCGGTGATGATGAGGAGTGGTATCCGGACCTTCCCATTTGGTACGAATTTTACGAAGAATCAAGCATCGATATTGATGGTGTAACTGGAGCCTCCATTAAAAGCGGGGGACGTAAAATTGCTTTGTTGGAAGTGGAGGCGAACAAATTAAACAACGGGTATAAATTGCGCTTCGAAAGCTCGGTAGAAGATGGCCTTTACCATGAAAAAGATATCGAAGTTGACCTGACCGATAATGCTTTTGGCAAAACAATTGAAGGAAGTGGATATATTCGATACGTACGTATTATTACGAAGTAAGACGTAAATGACAATTTCTCTCTGGAGGTTGACCCACCTCTGGCTGGCATTTATTTCAAGTATTTTTCTTTTGATCGCATCGGTAACCGGTGCGATCTT
>JBCDHA010000591.1:0-2581 GCA_038750705.1 Bacteroidota bacterium | reverse complement strand
TGTAGAAAAAGCGCTCGAATACCAGGCAAAGGGCAAAATTCTTTCGGATTCGTTATTAAGCAATGAACGTGTAAAGCTGAGTCAGGAAGTAGAAGCAAAATACCAGAATGAGGCAAAACAGCGTGCCATTGACCTTTTAGAATCGGAAAACGAGCTTCAGGAACTCAGTATTACTAAAAGTCGAAACGAGCGAAACGGTCTTATTGTCCTCTCCATCGTAACTCTATTGGCTCTGGCCTTATTGATCAATCAGTACAGGATCAAGCAAAAAGCCAATCAAAAATTGAGGGCACTTGATCGTATGAAAACAAGCTTCTTTGAGAATTTATCGCATGAGTTTAGAACGCCACTCACTCTGATTACGGCACCTCTGAAGGAACGAATGATAGGTGCCGATGGTGAAGAAAAAAAAGTATTGGGACTTGCCGTTAAAAATGCGGAAAAGTTATTGAAGCTCATCAATGAACTGCTGGACCTTGCCAAACTGGAAGCGGGTGCGCTCAACGTCGATAAATCATCTGTAGAGATCTCTCATTTTTTTAAAGTACTTGCCGCCTCTTACGATTCCTATGCATCGAGTAAATCAATTATTTTTAGGGTGGAAGCCCCTAACAAAGAAACCTGGTTAATGCTGGATCAGGAGATCCTCTCAAAAGTGTGTAACAACTTACTATCCAACGCCTTTAAATTCGCCCCGGAAGGTGGAGAAGTGTCTCTAAGTGTTCAGTATGAAAATAGCTCCTTAAAAATACAAGTGACCGATAATGGTTTGGGAGTGCCCGTGGAAGATCGGGAAAGGATCTTCAATAGATTTGAGCAAGGTGAGCAACCAGTAAGGCTGCAGCAAGGTACAGGAATTGGACTGGCTCTGGTTAAAGAATTGACTCATGCCCACGGTGGAGAAGTGGTTTTGGAAAACACATCCAACCCAGGATCCACATTCACCATATCCATGCCGGCGGAAAAAGGCGCCGCAAAAGACGAAACCGCAATATCTGTGGAGGAGTTTTCAACGGTAGAGTCAAAGGCATCTGCCCTTGAGGTGATGGTCTATTCAGAAGATGACAGAAAAGTTCTGGTCATTGAAGACAACGAAGAACTTAGAAATTATATCTCCGGTCTTCTTAAAAATTCTTACCAGGTAATTGCAGCTGCTAACGGCAGTGAAGGAATAGATGTGGCCGTGGCTCAAATTCCTGACCTGATCATCAGTGATGTGATGATGCCGGAAATGGATGGGCTTGAACTTTGTAAAGCGCTGAACGCCAATAAAGAAACCGATCATATTCCGGTAATTCTGCTTACCGCCCGGGCCGATAAAGAAACCAAAATATCAGGTTTACAACTGGGTGCCATCCAATACATAACCAAGCCCTTTGAACCTGAGGAATTAAGATTTACCGTAGATAATATTGTTGAGCAACAGCGGAAAATCCAGGATAAATACTTGTCTTTAGAATCCTTACCAGGGAAAGACTGCGAGGTACACCCTTTTATTAAAAAATGCGAAGAAGTCGTAATGACCCATTTGGATGACACGGCCTTTGACATAAGCTTATTTGCCCGTGAGATTGGCCTGAGCAGGATGCAATTGCACCGGAAGTTAGTTGCGTTGACCAAGTTATCCTCCACTGCCTTTATTCGTTATCATAGGTTAACCAAGGCCAAAGCACTGCTGGTGGCCGGTGAACACGCCTCTCAGGTGGCTTACGCAGTAGGGTTTTCTAGTCTCTCTTACTTTTCCACTTCTTTTAAAAAACAATTCGGCAAATCGCCATCGGAATACTCTACCCTATCTTAAGAGATCCCTGTTTTTTTGAAATGTTACAATAGAGCAAGGCTTTGCTACATATCATAAAGCCTGGTAAGATGGTTTGATCGAATTTTAGGTAGATAATCCCTGAAAATGAAACCGATCACTTTTTTACTTTGCTTGCTTTCGGCTATAGTAGCCTACAGTCAGGCGCCTGTTGTTTCAGATTTCACTCCCAAAATTGCCGTGGTAGGATCTAGTATTACACTAACCGGTTCTGGCTTCAGTAATACTTCTACCAACAACATAATCCACTTCGGTTCGGTCTCAGCAACCGTGATAAGCTCATCTACGAATTCATTAGTGGTAGAAGTGCCTGTAGGCTCAAAAGCCGATAAAATAAATGTCCTCAACACGGTTACCGGTTTAAGCGGTCAAACAGCGCGTAATTTCTACCCAACTTTCGACGGTGGGGCACGCATTATTCCAGCGTCTTTCTTACCTCATCAAGACTTGGCCATTAACGAGGGAGCCAGAACAGTACGTATGGTGGATGTGGATGGTGATGGTTGGCTAGACGTTGTGTCCATTTCCAGGCAAAGTATTGGCATTCCCGGCCAGGAAATCTCCATTTTCCGAAACCTGGGTACTGGCGGTACGCTTAGTAGTGGCTCTTTTGCATCCAAAATTGAGCTCAATGTGGGATTGGCGGATACCGGAGGTAGCGGTATGAACGATTTTGGTTTTACCGACCTAGACAATGACGGCAAGCCCGACCTGTACTTTTCTTTGGACGGTAATCCATTTGGTTTTGGAGGAGCTGTTTGT
>JBCDHA010000590.1:0-2583 GCA_038750705.1 Bacteroidota bacterium | reverse complement strand
GGAGTCCAGAACTTCGGTCATATCTTGTCGGAAGGTTTTTGACAGATGGTTGTAGAGCTTAGGATGCTTTTTCTTCAACAGGTGTGGCCGTTCGAAGAAATACTCGCTGGCTAATGCAAAAAACTCCTGACGATTTGTAGTAGCATAACCGTCAATGTCTGACCTGTTCGTAGCAATTTGGTTCGTCTTGTGATGAATGAAATCGATCCACGGGAGTGAGTATTCTTTATGCTCATAACCTGGTGGAATGCCATCAATTTCACCGTTTTCTTTATCGAAAAGATGTACAAATTCGTGAATACCCACATTTCGTTTATCGCTGGTGATATCAAAACCTGCATGTAGCGAGGGCTTTGACAAGATCATTTTGCCTTCCATGGCGCCGCTCCCTACCATTCCGGTAATGATCTCTTCATTACTCCCAATTTTGAAGTTTCTATCAAATGAACTGGGGTATAGAAGCACTTCATCCAAGTACTTGTAGCTCCAGGCAGGAAAACCAAAAAGAGGTATAACAGCGCTACTAGCTATAAGTAATCTGTCCTCAAGAGTAACTTCTGTTTCTACCCCGGTTATTCGTATGTGACTCAGGAAATTGTAGATGTCTGACTCAAACTGCGCTTTCTTGGCGTCATCCAGGTTTTGATAAAAAAGAACTTTTTGGTCCAGGATACCTTTCCACTTGTGAGGTATTTGTGGAGGGGTATTTTCCGGGAGTGTCCTTTTTTTGTGCCTAAGCATCAGGAAGGCAAGGATTACGAATAAGAAGAGAAAGCCGTAGATCAAGCTATATAAATATGTAAAAGTGAGGTAAATATTCCTTTTTTAGCTTAAAAGGGGAAGTTAATTCTGTAGATCTACCTGATGGGCTAAAGCCCAACTTCCAGTAATCCATTTGTAATTGAATCCGTATATTTACACATAATACGTGTGCACATGAAAAATATAACTCTTTCTATACCTGATGATCTGTTAGCTAAAAGTAGGGAATATGCCAAAAGACAGGGTAAATCCCTAAACGATATGGTAAGAGAATTGCTTAAAAGAACGGTTTCTCAAAATACGAATGACTTTCTCGAGAGTGTTGATAACTCGAGATCAGAATTAGGTATTGATACCAAAAAAGGATTTAACAGAGAAGAATTGTATGAAAGGTAAATTTTTCATTGATACTAATATTCTTCTCTACCTGTTTAGTGATACCGAATCAGATAAACGGAATAAGGTCAAGACATTTCTCAAATCGATATCCCCTCAAAATACCGTTACCTGGTCTACTCAGGTGATTCAGGAGTTTTATCAAGTTATGACATCAAAGTTTGGGAAAGACCCGCAAAAGGTTAAGTCCATAGTACGGCAGTTCTCAGCTTTTGAGTTAAATGTGAATAACTTAGGAACCATTGAGCAGGCTATTGATATTCAAACCCTGCATAAGTTTTCCTTTTGGGATTCTTTAGTGATCAGCGCGGCACTTCAGACCCATTGTACAGTACTTTTAACAGAGGATTTAAATCATGGCCAAAAGGTTGATGGTGTGTTAATTCATAATCCTCTTAAAGAAAAGATGAATCTATGATCCAAATCCGAGAAGCAGAACCCAAAGAGGCCTCCTTTATTGTTGATTTCCAAATACGAATGGCAAAGGAAACAGAAGATCTGGTACTGACGGAAGAAAAGCTCATGCCCGGAAGTAAGGCCATTTTTGAAGATCGTAATAAGGGCGTCTACTATGTAGCGGTGGACGGTGATAAAGTAGTAGGCTGTCTTTTAATCACGTATGAGTGGAGCGAGTGGCGCAACGGCACTGTGCTTTGGATTCAATCCGTTTATGTTTTGCCTGAATATAGAGGACAAAAAGTTTTTAGGCTGCTCTATGAACACATCCGGAACTTGGTAGAGACCCATGAAGACTACAAGGGCATCCGGTTATATGTGGAAAAAGATAATGTTAGGGCTCAGAAAGTGTACACTGCTCTGGGGATGGACGGAGAGCACTATCGTATGTTTGAGTGGATGAAGGCTTGAGCAATAACAATTAAGAATTAATAATGAGCAATTATGAAAATATTCAATCATCTTATTATTGCTATTTCAGGCCCGATATTCTTTAACCTTATGTTGAAATCCGAATTAGGAAAAGTAGTCAAGTCTTTTTTGTAGCTTTCTCATTATAAACCTATTGCTACCTTTCGCGTATCCAATGGAATAGCATGATTTCGGGACTTAGGCCCATATTGACCATACTTTTAGTAGCGATCACCTTAACTGGTGGGTTAACAACTCAGTTAGGTGATAAAGTACCTTATCGTTCGGATATTGAACTTCTGGGGTCGGCTGAAGCATATAAAAGTGCAGAGTACTCTAACTATTTCTCACTTCTAGCTGGAGAAAGCGGACAATATCACGTGTGGTTTGATAATTCACAGTATCATGCACTGGAACGGTATCATAACCAATGGGTGGAATTATCATTAAAAACAACCTTGCATCGACTTCAAAAAACAGAACCCTTCAAAGGTTTTAACTACCTGGCGTACGTACAAAAGCCAGTAGATCCGTACGCTGCTCTATCCTGATCAATAT
>JBCDHA010000589.1:0-2586 GCA_038750705.1 Bacteroidota bacterium | reverse complement strand
CTCACCGTGGACAAGGTGGAGTTCGCCATTGTACTTTTTAAGACGCTTGTTCAGATCTGCTACACTTTGTGAAACAAACCGCCAGTGACGGCTGTCACTCATAGGTAAAGCCATTAATGAGGGTTCCAAAAAAGTGAGTAGGATAACAGGACTATTATCTAAGCTGGCATAGTAAAGCGGTTCATGATCTAGCAGCCGAATGTCCCTTTTAAACCAAACAATATTCACATTTTCCATGAGTAAAAAACGCCTGTTTAAAAGGTATGTTTGGCAGGGATTCCGCTTTTAAATAAAATGACCCAAAATTCGGGCAATTCAAGACCGTTTTCCTTTTCGCGCAGTAAAAGGGTTAAAGTTAAGGCCATCAAAAAGACCTTAATTTGCTTGAAACAAATCTAAACATACTTTAAAAGCGGAATCCCTGGTATGTTTTGAGGATTTACTACTAAGACGAGATCGGCTCTGCAAAAGTCAGGTAATATCCGTTTATATCTTTAACGGTAAACTCACGCATGCCGTAAAACGTATCCCTCAACCCGTCAACAATATCCGCCTTTTCATAAATAGCCTCGTGCAATTGGGTTACTCCTGTTATTTTCAGGAATAGCGTAAAGCCTCCTCCCGGACTTTCATTTTCCAATTCAGGAATGTCATTCTTTAAATTCCCCACTTCCTGAAACATGATTTCAACGCTGTCTTTCCTCATGCTTGCCCAGACAAACTCCCCCTCATCCGGCACAGTACTCACTTTTTCAAAGCCAAGTACAGCGTGATAAAAGTTTATCGTTTCGTTAACATTTTCCACCATTAGGTTCGGTGTTAGTGAATTGAATGTAGCCATAATTTTTAGGGAAAGATAATAAAAAGTTCCTGGTGTCTGACTGAATTTTTCGAACACGAGAAAAGCGCATTTAAAGCGTCCTAGAAAAGATTTTTATTCAAAACTGAAAACTACTCCCGCTAAGAAATGCCTTTAGAGAATTTAAAGGAGGTTTTATGAATTTAGGATCAGTTTAAAGCCTACCCCGTGGAGGTTAGCAATTTCAATTGCCGGGTCAGATTTTAAATAACTCCTGAGCTTAGAAATAAATACATCCAGACTACGACCCATGAAATAGTCGTCCTCCCCCCATATGGCTTTGAGAATACTCTCTCTTTTCACGACCTGGCCTATATGGTCTGCAAAATATTTTAATACGTCGGCTTCTTTTTGAGTAAGATTCTGTTCAAAACCGTCTTTGACTAAAAGCAGGTTTTGGTAATCAAAAGCGAAATTGCCTAACTGATAGCTATTTAGAGAAGGCTCTTGACTTGTTCTTTTTAAGAACACCTCAATTCGATATACCAGCTCCTCCATGCTGAAGGGTTTGGTGATATAGTCATCACCACCTACCTTAAAGCCCTCTAGCCGATCCGCTTGCATGCCCTTGGCAGTAACAAACAAAATTGGTGTTTGGCGATCCAACCCCCGAATTTCTGCGGCTAAGCTGAAGCCATCTTTTTGGGGAAGCATCACATCAAAAAGGCAGATATTGTAAGATTTATTTTTGTAGGCCGACAGCCCCTCTTCTCCATTCCTTGCCCAGTCCACTTGAAAGCCTCTAAGCTCCAGGTTATCCTTGACTACAAAGCCAAGATTCTGGTCATCTTCCACAAGTAGAATAGATCTTTCAGACATCAGAGTGTAAAGGTAAATGTAGTGCCCACATTAAGTTTACTCCTAACAGAAATTTCGCCACCATGTGCTCTTAATACCTGTTTTACGTAGCTTAAGCCAAGGCCAAATCCTTTAACATCGTGCACATTGCCCGTAGGAATGCGGTAAAATTTATCAAAAATCTTTTTTTGCTGGTCTTCAGCTATTCCAATGCCCACATCTTCAACCTCCACAACCACTTTATTATGATCGTTTCGAGTAGAGATATTTATTTGGGGAGCTTGTCCTCCGTACTTAACCGCATTATCAACCAGGTTGAACATTACGTTTGACAAATGAAGTTTGTCTCCATCAATAAGATCATTTTTCGCATCCAGTTTAGATACAAACTTCACCTCCTTTTTTGAATCAAAAGTGGTCATAGCAGATGCTATAAGTTGATTCATGTGAATAGGCTCTTTTTTTAATTCCAAATCACTCTTATCCGAACGTGCCATTTGTAGTACTCGCTCTACCTGGTTCTTCAAACGAGAGTTTTCATTGGCAATAATGGTGGCATAGTTACTAAGGCGTTCCGGCTGTTCTACAATTTTAGGATCTTTCAGTACATCTGTAGACAGGGCTATAGTAGATATTGGGGTTTTGAACTCATGCGTCATGTTGTTGATGAAATCACGCTGAATCTCAGATAGTCTCTTTTGCTTTAAAACGACAAACATGGCGTAAGAAAAAAAGATAACGACCAGCACCAGTACTGATGAAGAGAATATCCAGATACCCATCCTGTTTGTTATAATGGACGCTTTGTGTGGAAATTGGACCCCAAAATAGTAGCTCTGATTTTCCCATTTAGGCAGCGCTTTCTCTGTCTCGGTCTGTGATGAGTTTTGATCGAAGCTTACATAGTTGCCATAAACCATTTTGTCATT
>JBCDHA010000588.1:0-2589 GCA_038750705.1 Bacteroidota bacterium | reverse complement strand
GTTATCTCAAGTAGAAAAACAATTTAACACCATTAAAATATTACAATCATGAAAACACTTAAGACCATTTCCATTTCAACCTTGACATTGGCAACACTAATCTTCGCGGTACTATCAATGACCTCATGCAACAACTCATCCGGCAATGAGGCTCCTGAAATGACCATACATGCCGCTACGTTTATGGGTAATTTGAAAGCCGTTGAGCAGCATATTGCGGCCGGAACAGAACTGAATGCAACGGATGAATACGGTTCTACACCATTAATCATTGCTGCTACTTTTGACAAGCCGGAGATAGCTAAAGCCCTAATAAAAGGTGGTGCGAGTATGAGTGCAACGGGCGGTGACGGATCCACCCCACTTCACACCGCTGCCTTCATGTGTCGCGTAGAAATTGTCAAAGCCTTACTCGCCAATGGGGCAGATAAAAATTTAAGAAATAATTACGGGAGCACACCACTGCAATCTGTTGAAGCAAATTTTGCAGATGTAAAACCCATATATGAGCAATTAAACAAAGACCTCGGCGCCGCAGGATTCCGATTAGACTATGGGTACCTCGAAAAAACCCGACCCCTGGTAGCCGAAATATTGAAAACCGCCAGATAAACCAATATGACTAATCTGCAAGGAAGAAGATACGACATTGACTGGCTGCGAGTGATCGCCATTGGCTTGCTTCTTATCTACCACATAGCCATAGTGTTCCAACCCTGGGGTGCCATAATACGATTTATGCAAAACCGTGAGACATTGGAGTCCATTTGGATTCCAATGTCTATGCTTAATGTTTGGCGAATCCCTTTACTCTTTTTCGTTTCGGGCATGGGCGTGTGCTTTGCCATGAAAAAAAGAACATTAAAACGTTTACTGATGGAGAGAACAAAACGCATACTCATCCCTTTCGTATTCGGCATATTCTGCATTGTACCTATCCACATTTTTATGTGGCAAAAATTTTACAGTCAGCCAATTAACTATTCGGCGGACCCAAGTCACTTATGGTTCTTAGGCAACATTTTCATTTATGTTGTTATCTTCTCACCTGTTTTCTACTATCTCAAAAAGCACACGAATGGTACAATAAATACATTCCTGGGTTGGCTTTATAAACATCCCATAGGACTGATGGCGGTCATAATCCCATTCGTCTTGGAAGCCGTATTGGTTCGACCTGAACCCTTTGAACTTTACGCCATGACCTGGCATGGTTTCTATTTAGGAGGGTTGGCTTTTTTCTTTGGGTTCAGTTTCATCCAGAATGGTGAGGCTTTTTGGATGACTGTGCTAAAATGGAAATGGATCTATGCTACCTCCGGAATGCTTTTGTACTTGGTACGGCTGATTTATTTTGAGCTACAAGCGCCGGCTATTTTAGTTTCCGTAGAATCAATGATGTGGATTTATGCTCTACTTGGGCTAGGTTTTCAATATCTAAACAAACCAAGTAAGCTTCTAGCCTATCTGAGCCAGGGAGCCTACCCTGTTTATATCATTCATATGGCATTCATTTATGCAGCTACTTACATTATACTCCCGCTAGACATGAATGCCGGTTTAAAGTTGGTTTTGGTAGTGTTATTCACTTTTTTTGGAAGTATAGGTACCTATGACCTGATCATAAGAAGAATAGTTTTTCTGAGACCGTTATTTGGGCTGAAACCTAATCAGGAATTAAAGTCAGTGATAACCACCAACCTTTGAATCAGTTGGTGGTTATTACAGGTAAAACACGTTATGAACTTGAAGAACTTCCTTCAGCTATTTCGATTTTGTGCCATCGCAGAGGGTATCTCCTATTTGCTGTTTGCCATCACCATGCCTCTGAAGTATGGGCTTGATATAACAACACCCAATAAGGTGGTCGGGATGGCGCATGGCGTATTATTTATCCTCTACATTGTACTTTGCCTTTGGGTGGCTGTTTTATTGAGGTGGGGTCTAAAAACAACCGTTTTGGGGCTCATTTCCTCACTCCTTCCTTTCGGCACTTTCTACGCTGACGCTAAAATTTTCAAACCGGAACTGAGCAGGAGAAGTGAAAATTGAATTTTTTAAGCTGAATAACGAATATATTGAGTTTATGATTTGCGAGCGATAACATCACATCAATTTTCAGAATAGTTTTCAAGCAATAGCATAAGTGCACGGTAGCTGCTTATATAACTTTCCGGGTACTTGGCGCGTAGGAGTCTCATTTCATATGTCTCTTTAAGCTTTTGATAGGAATTGAAGTCCACTAATCGGGCAATGGTCAACCCTTTAATGGCCCGTACATAATCGTTATAAAAGAGGCGATTGTTATAATCTGAAAATGTATTAAATAATTCATGGAGTTGTCTCATATCAGTAATTTGAGTTAAGAAAGACCATCCGTAGTTATTCATAAATGCTTCCAGGTCTGTTTTAGCGTTAAGAATATCTGCTAAATTCTTGCAGGTGTATCTGAGGTAGCGCTTGCCGCTCAGCCTGCCCATGGAAGTTAAAAACGTATGGCTATTTGATTCAAATTCCTTGAGTCCTTTTGCGATACTATATGTCAGATTTTCTATTCGTACATGCCGGATACCCAAATGAATTTCGACC
>JBCDHA010000587.1:0-2590 GCA_038750705.1 Bacteroidota bacterium | reverse complement strand
TCGAGACCAAAGCTCTCTGCATATTCGGCATCGCATGAGATCACCGGAAAAGTGTAAAATTCGTCTATTGCTTTTTCAGGATTACTAAAGTCAAAGGTTTGGCCATATCTCCCATCCGGGATCTCGAACGACAAAGTTCCTGACCTTATCTCAGGAATACGCTTAAACTCCTCCTTCAGGCTTAGCATTTTTTGTATACCTTCCTCATTCCACCATCGTGGAAGCGATGTTACGGTTACAATATTCTTAGATTCGTAACCCAGATCCTTATTTAGAAAAAAGCTCAACTGATCAGATACAACGGTGGCAGCCACTACAATGAATAGAGCGATAAAAAACTGAATGCCCAACAATACTTTCTTCAGGTCAATTTTTCTGGTGGTGATGCTCTCTTTACCCTTTAAAGAGTTCAAAGTTGGTTTACTGGCCAATACAATAGACGGATATAAACCCGCTAACAACCCAATGAGTACGGCAAGGCCTCCAAACAAAGGGTACAAAAGTGGAATAGTGGTGTTGCTAAATAATTGTGGCTTATTCACTAAAAGCGCAAACTCGCCTTGAACCAACTGTACCAAACACAAAGCCAATAGCGCAGCCAGCATAGCAAACAAGAACGCCTCTGACAAGAACTGAAACATAATTTGTTTACGCACCCCCCCAATTACTTTGCGTACCCCAATTTCCTTCATCCGCTTACTCGCCATACCCAGCGAAATGTTGATAAAATTCATGACGGCGACCAATAAAATGAAAAGGGTTATGGCGATTAGGATATTGATCATCTTTCCCCTGGCCTGATCATTTTGACTGATATTATACGTATCTAGCGCGGTAAATTTGGGTTGAATAAAATTTGCTAAGTAATCCGGTGCATTATTTTGAACTAATTCAGCCATAGGCTCGATCAGGTCTTCGGGGGCGCCCCCTTCCTGTAATTCTATTCGCGTCTGAACCACATCAACATCCCACCTATTCCACATGTCTACCGGGCCGTAATAAGAAACGTTATCCGGCCCAATGTATATATCGTTGCGCTCGCCCAGGTTATCTGTAACTGAGTTCTCCGGGAGTTTGTCAATAACACCGGTGATCACATAAGCCTTTTTACCCACCGGATCAAATTCAGCGTTTTCGGTTTCAAGAACCAACTCTTCACCAAGCACATCCGTTCTACCGAAAAACTTAAGCGCCACATCGTGCTGAATAACAATAGCAGAAGACGTCTCAAATGCTGTTAAAGCATTGCCATGGAGCAGTGGTATTCCATAGGCGCTTAAAAAATCTCCATCAAAAACCTGAAGATTTAACCTGAAGTTCTTGTTTAACTCCGGAACGGACGCGTTACAACTACGCGCATGAATGGTAAAATGGCTTGCCACTAAATGTGGGTAATGCTCCTGTAAGCTGCGTCCCATAGGAGCTAAAGTCACAATCTCAAGGCCTTTTCGCCCTTCTTTCCAGTCAGACTCCACAAAATAGTGTCGGTCCTTATTTTTGATCCAGCTGTTCATCTGGTATTCATCCCAGATAAAGAGTGTCATCAAATACACTGCGGCTAAACCTATGGCTAACCCTAACACATTAATGGTAGTAAATACGGGTTGGCGGGATAGGTTCCTCCATGCCGTCAGAAAGTAATTCTTATACATATCCGGAAATTGAGGTTATTCGCGTAAACTTTCTACTGGATTCATTGATGCCGTGATCAGCGTCTTTCCGGTAGTGGTGAGCATAGCCATGAATACGGTTAAAATAGCACTCATCACAAAAAACCAAGGTGTTAATTCGATTTTGTACGCAAAGGCTTGTAACCAACGGTCGGTAATCACCCAAGCCGCTAGTGATCCAATAGCAATCGATGCCATAAGTAGTCGCAGAAAATAATTTGAAAGCATGAACACAATACCCGATACGCTGGCGCCCAGTGTTTTTCTTATTCCAATTTCTCGTGTTCTAATCTCAGCCATAAATGATATGAGGCCATAAAGCCCAAGGCAACCAATCACAATGGCTAAAAAGGAGGATACTTTGAACGCATCAAATACCAGGCCTTCAATTCTGTAGTTATCCGCCAAGTGATCTTCCACAAATTGATACTTAAAGATACCCTTCGGGTAGACGCTCTTCCACACTTTCTCTATATCAGTGACGAGTTCATTCTCATTTGCTCCAGTTTGATATCTGATACCTGATTCACTAAAAAACCCGTGCCAATAGAATAGTAGGCAAGGTGTGATCTTCAGTTGCAGGCCCATATTGTGAAAATCAGAAATCACACCAATCACTGGCGCTGTTCCCTCATTTATGGCGATTTCTTTTCCGATGATCTCTTCCGGTGTGGTACCTAAGCTTTGTACCAACGTCTCATTAACCACGAAGCCGTTAAAAGAATGATCTTCAGTGATGTTATTCTGATCTAACCATCGACCGGCAATTAGTTTGAGATCATACATTTTTAGGTAATCGAGTCCCACCACTTTCATTTCAGCATCCTGCTGTTCTTCGATAGCCCGATTAGCAAAGCGATATGCCGTTCCATATTGCCGCTTCGGGGCCAGCGGTATTCCTGACGCAAAACTCACTTGAT
>JBCDHA010000586.1:0-2597 GCA_038750705.1 Bacteroidota bacterium | reverse complement strand
GGAACTACCCAGAGTGGTATTGTTTATGCGGCAGGAGATGGAGATACGTTCTTCTTTACGGAAGCGATTGAAGGTCCAAACACTACAATTATTAAATGGCTTGATGAAAATGGTGTTGAACAACAAAAAGTAAAAGCTTCCAGTGGAGAGATTTGTGACGTAGATAATTCTTGTGCCGGTGGCAGCGTCATCGCTTTTGATCAAGGTACCAAAGGAAATGGTAAAGCTATTTCAGCAAGACGTAGCGATGAATTAAAGGCACTTGGAGTTCCTGAACAGGCAGACGGTTATAACTTTGTTTCACTGGGTTTTGGAGGTAGTATTACTATTGAGCTAAGCAATATGGTTGTTGACCAGCCCGGTAATGATTTCATCTTAATTGAAACATCGTTTAGAGATGCCAACAGACCTTGTTCAACGTATCCTGAAACTGCTGATGTTTATGTTTCGCAAGATGGGCAACAGTTCATTTTAGTAGGTGAGGCTTGTAAGGATACTGAGTTTGACATAGCTACAGCCGGACTTATGGATATAAGTTATATTAAGATTGTAGATACTTCAGATCCCGCAGACTTTAGAGGTAAGGCAGATGGTTTTGATGTGGATGGTATTGCTTGTTTGAATATGTTCTCATCACAGTCTGCTCCGTTCGCACAACGACTATCGGAAAACAACGTACCCGACGAAGAAGGGGAACAAGGTGTAGTTACGTTCCCGAACCCTTTCAGAGAGGAAATAGCCGTTACTATGGAAGTTGAAGTAGACGGCGGGTTCGATTTAATTGTACATGACCTGTTTGGCGCCGAAGTATACCGAGGAGAAACCACGTCAAGTTTCGGCCAGATAAGAGCAGAAATTGATGCCAGAAACTTTGCTGATGGAACCTACATGCTAACCATAGTGGCCAAGGATAAATCAATGAGAACGACTCATTTGATGATCAAGCGATAAGCTTACTTTATCTTTAATAAGAAGGCCGATGTTGATTTAATATCGGCCTTTTTTGCTACATGAACGTAAAGTTTTTTTAACCAAGCTGGATAAAATTTATCTGTATTAGAACCATCTACGTACAGTACATAGTAAAAGCGGAAGTAGTAATGTGCTAATATTATGGTTTGGCTCAGGTATTACAACCATCTAATTTGATACCCCCGGTTTTTGTGAGCTGGCAGGAAGGCCGTAAGCCGTATAGTTCTGGAAATGAATAGTTGTATTTTCCAGAACTATACGGCTTGCTTATTTACCACAAGTTTACACTTGAATGAAATTGTTTGATACAAGAGCACAACGGATTGATCATCTGACTTCTTTGTTAACAATCCTAATATCTGAAAATCAGTGAGTTATAATATGATTCAATCCAATATGATTTTTATCATAAAAATTTCTTTTTGTAAGGATCATAATCTATAAAATATATTTTTACTTTCGCCGTCAAATTTGAAATTGATGTTAAAGAAGATTGTTCTTGGTACGTTTCTTTGTATCGGGTTTTGTGGTTTTCAGGTGCTCACAGCGCAAGAGAATACTTCAGGATCTGATAACCTTACGCTCTCACCAAGCGATTTAGGAGCACTTCAAAATAGTGTTAACCTCTATACAGGCCAGGTGGCTTTTCCAATGACAATAGCCTCATTGCCGGGCAGGGGTGGACTTAGCCCAAAGGTTACTATAAATTACAACTCATCCGGTGTAAATGATGTTGTTGAAACCTGGAACAGGGAAAGCCCTACCGGAATACTCGGATTAGGTTGGTCTTTTGACTTTCCCAGAATAGTTTCTAATCACAATAACACCGTTACCCGTCAGGATGATGTATTTTATCTTATTGAGGGTGGGCAGTCGGTAAGGCTTATTTGCGTTGATAGTGATTCGGATGGGACCTCTGGTTTTCGTTCTTATAAAACCGAGATCTATCAACCCTGGCGGGTGTACTACCATTATGGCTCCGAGAAGTGGGAGATCATAAAAGATGATGGTGCCCGATACGTTTATGGTGATAATGCCCGGCCAAAAAATGATGGTACACTCCAAAATATGGTGGCCTGGCAAAATTGGATTGGTAGCAGTAACGTGGTTGAAGGCCAATCTGAAATGCCTTACATATGGAATTTATCTGAGATCGAGAACCTATGGAGTGATAAGATAACCTATTATTATGAGAATATGGAAGAGGAGGTAGGAACGCACAGTGCTCCCGGAGCCCCTGGTAATCCAAGACATACTAAAGCTTCTGTACTAAGCAGAATTGAAGGGCCTATTGGTAATTATATTCAGCTCAACTATAGTATGAAAGAGTATATAGACTGTCCTACAGCAGGTGACTTCAGATGTACGGATACCAAAAGAGAATATCAAGACCCGCATGAAGAAACCAGCGAGCCGGATGCTTACCAGGAAAAATATGAGCCCAGGTATTTACAGAGCATAGAAGCCTTTGATGAACTAGGACTCCCCATTTATGATGTGAACTTCACCTACAATGAAGATGGAGAAGAGGTAAAATGGATCGGGGAAGGAGAATTTACGAAGAGATTACTTACCGGCATAGAGCAAACAAATTATACTGGCGTCAAGCTACCCAAAACATCTTT
>JBCDHA010000585.1:0-2606 GCA_038750705.1 Bacteroidota bacterium | reverse complement strand
GTATCCACATAAGCGCCGTCTACGAAGTTTAAATTTACATAATCGATATCCTGTCTCCAGGTGCGGTTGGACTCGTCAACCGTCCTCACGCTAAACTTCTGCTCAAAGCTTAACCCTTTCAAAATCTGAAACCTGGCGTATACCTGTGCCTCAATACTGATCCTTTCCTCGGTATCGAAGGCTCCTCTGCTGGAGGCGAGCGCCGGATTCGGAGAAGTGCCGGCATCACCTAACACAAACCGCTTGTCGTCCAGTTGTACCGGGTAAAGCGGTACCGCGCGATATTCTCTGTCGCCTTCAACCGGCACACTTTCCTGGTCGCGGTAGGTCAATGAAACATTGGTTCCTACCCTCAGCCAGTCGGTAGCATCATTGTTTAGCTTTAAGCGCAGATTGTAGCGCTGATAATCATCCGCCGCTATGTTGATCCCTTCTTGTGTTAAATACCCCAGGCTAAAAAGATAGTCTGACTTATCTGATGCCCCGGTTATATTCAAGGAATGCGTGGTTTGTCGTGCGGGATTATTGTATAGGACATCTGCCCAGTCCGTGTTGAAGGTGCCGCCATTCCTGGCCATCTCGATCTCCTCGGCGGTAAACTCTTCTGCAATCCCGTCATTTAAAGCTCCCTTATTTCTCATGATCATGTAATCTTCGGCATTCACTAATTCAGGGACCATGGTAGGGTTTTGCCAGCCGGTGTTGAAGGTATAATTAACCCTCATTCGGTCGCCCTGTACCGCACTTTTGGTGGTTATAAGTATGACCCCGTTTGCCGCCCGACTTCCGTAGATAGCCGATGCCGATGCATCTTTCAGCACTGTTATCGATTCAATGACATTGGGATCCACAAAACCCAGAGCCGATTCTACTCCGTCCACGATCACCAATACACCTCCGTCGCTGCCAAAAGTAGTTCTACCTCGAATGCTTACATTAGGACTCTCGCCCGGCCGGCCTGTACTCTGGTTAATCCTTACTCCCGGGGCAGCCGCTATCAGGCCGGTCTGAACGTCTGTTAAGGGTCTGTTTTCCAGGAATTCGCTTTTTATTTCAGTGATGGCGCCAGTCACATTTTCTTTGAGCTGGGTGGCATAGCCTACCACTACGATTTCGGACAGACTTTGTAAGTCTGCTTCCATGGTGAAGTTAATTACGCTCCTTCCGGAAACTGCCTGCTCAGCGGCGGCGTAACCGACGAACCTTACCTCAAGAATAGCGTCTTCCTCTATACTAAGGGTGTAGGCGCCGTTCATATCTGTAATGGTGCCGTTAGATGTGCCTTTTTCTAATACCGTAGCCCCTGGCAGCGGCTCGTTGTTTTCGTCAAACACCGTACCTGACACCCGTATTTTTTCATTGTAGTCATCAAAAACTACAGGTGTAGCTGATTTGTTGACAGTGATCGTTTTATTGATCCTCCTGAAGGATAATTTCCTTTGAACAGAAATTTCCCTTAGCAGATCTTCCAGGTTCCACTCCCCTCTGGGCGTAATTGAGACCTCGGTACCTCTTATTTCCTTGACTTTGTAGGCAAATGAGATGCCTGTGTTCTTTTCAATAGATTTAAAAAGTTGTAAAAGCTCAATTTTTTCTTCGGTAAGTTGAATAGAGAATTCTTTAAGTAGCTTCCCCTGAGAATTGACATCACCAGCCATCGCCAGCGTCAATGATTGCATTATAATCAATGCATATATGCCAACTTTCGACATAATTTTGAGAACAATTAGTAGCTTTGTATTCATATAGTTTTTGTTTAGTCAGAAACTTTACTTGTAGAAAACTGAGATCTTTCCCCAAAGCGCTCTCAGTTTTCTTTTTTAATATATTTTTACCACATCATCTTCTATATCGTAATTAAATCCATAAGAGAAAGATAAACTTCGCATGACCTTATCCAGGGAAGGGTTATTGTAAGCCCCCGTAAATTCATCCGGATCCACAAATTCCCTGGAAATGTCGAAATCCACATTGAACCATCTTGATGTTTTCTCGAAAATGCTTTGAAGCTGTTCTTTATCAAATACCAATTTCCGGTCTACCCATCCGAAGTAGAGGTCATCTTCATTTATATCTTTGAAGACCAAGGCGTCATCTTCCAAAAAAGCGTACTGGTCTTGCTTCAGTGATACGCTTTTGGCCCCCCTCACTTCTCTTACCAAAACTTCACCACTTTGAACGGCTACCAGCGGCTTTTTTCCACTGGGGTACGTTCTAACGCAAAATGATGTGCCAAGTACCTCAACAGTAAGCTCTTTTGTTTTGATATGGAATGGTTTTTCTTCATCCCGCTTTACGTCAAAGAAAGCCTCGCCTTCCAACTCCACCATCCTTACATCACCGTCAAATTGTTCAGGATACGATATCCTGCTTCCGGCATTCAGCTTTACCATAGTCTCATCCGGTAATACGATGGACAGCATCTGTCCTCTATCGGTTTCTTTTATTAAGACGGCATCATAGCCGACTTCAGCGCCTTCTTTTCCAGGTGAGTCAAGACGTAAAAAGTATATCGATACCGCTGCCAATGAACAGATAGTGATGATAGCGGCATATTTTAAAAAGTTCCATCCGGATTGCTTTTGTTTTTTAAAAGCGCTGAAAGG
>JBCDHA010000584.1:0-2632 GCA_038750705.1 Bacteroidota bacterium | reverse complement strand
TGAATCTTCAATTTAATGCGCGGTAATCTGGCTTTTTTACGGTTTTACTCATGTTTTTATTCATCCGATGGTTTGATTCTGGTTTTTGTCGTGTACTGTGGGGATACCGCAAAATTTTATATGTGTTTCAGGCAATTTAAGATATTATTTAGCTGCACTTCACATTCTCCATCGAGAGAAGGAAAATCGCTTAAACTGCCTAAAGAGCAAAATCATTTCTCTTACGTTTTAAAGACACTTTTTCCGTTGTTCAAAACAATTAGCCGACTACCGGTAATTTTTACTTAAGAGCAGTTTTTAAGCCTGAATTATTGGAAGATATATTTTAATGGGTCTCTGTTATATCAGTATATTTTCAAAAAAGCTTAATGCCATTCGTTCCTTAAAATTGGACTTTAATGGATCTGATCAGCTTGTTGGTTGATTAAATAGCTTATTCGCAACATTGGTTATTATTCTTCTGTTTAACATCAATGAATTTTGCTACAACTTTTGGTTACCCGACGTGAAGACAATCATGGCAAAGAAATTAATATGAAAAAATAAACCCATCAGAATGCCATTGAAACCATATACATTAGTTATAAATGCAGCTTAAAATCTTTTAAAAATGAGAAGAAGTATCAGCATAGGTATCGGCATCATTATCATCATTGGGGGCATCTCAATTTTTTACCTTGCACGGGATGGTAGAGCAAATAGCGAGCGTCAAACTCTATCATCAAATTCATATACGAAAGTAAAAGCACAGCAAGTGATACTTAAGTCCTTACCTTACTGGATAGAGGCTACGGGTACCTTAACGGCAAAACGCAAGGTGGAACTTTACAGCGAGGTACAGGGCACGCTGTTGGCTACAAAAACGGTTTTTAAAGAAGGTAGCAAATTTCGTAAAGGAGAGTTGCTGTTGAAAATAAACAGCGCTGAACATTTAGCACAATTACAGTCAAATAAGAGCTCGCTGGTCAATCAAATTGCTGCTATGATGCCCGACATGGAAGTAGATTTTCCCGAGGCTTCTGTCAAATGGGCCACTTACCTGCGTAATTTTAATATAGAGGGCTCACTTGAGCCTTTGCCGAAAACCACATCTGATTCCGAAAAGCTTTTTGTTACGGGAAAGAATATCGTTCAAACCTACTATACCGTGAAAAATCTGCAGGAAAGGTTGGCGAAATATTACCTATCAGCTCCTTTTACAGGTACGGTTACTGAATCTAATGTAGATGTAGGCACCCTGGTAAGAAGCGGACAGAAATTGGGTGAATTTATTGACCCTACGGTGTATGAGCTGGAGCTCGCAATTGCTGCGGCGGACAGTAAATACCTAAAGGATGAGCAATCCATATCGCTCAGTAGCTTGAACGGAGAAGATCTTTATTCCGGTAAGGTAAGCCGGATCAACCCGCGAATCGACCAGGAAACGCAAACCATAAACGTGATTGTGGAAGTCGCCGATAAAAGACTTAGGGAGGGACAGTACTTAAAAGCCAAAATAGAAGGCGAAAGTCTTGAAGATGTTTTTATGGTAAGCAGTGAGCTACTCGTGGAAAATAATCACATATACGTTATCAAAGACAGTGCCCTGTATCTGCAGCGGGTCGTCCCGGTCAATTATCTGGCTGATAGTATTGTAGTAAGAGGTTTGGATAGCGGCATGATGATAGCTCAGGAAGTCATACCCAATGCGCACCCAGGCATGAAAATAAGCTATAAGTAACCTTTCCAAACATCAATCATGAAGCAATTCATTGCCTATTTTATTAAATACCCCGTAGCCGTTAACATATGTGTTATTGGTTTTGTGATCTTCGGCATTTTGGGTTATTTCAACCTAAACTCCTCCATTTTCCCCTTATCAGAATCAAAGACAATAAACATTACGGTTAATTACCCCGGGGCATCGCCGGAAGAAGTAGAAGAAGGCGTAATTGAGAAAATAGAGAAAAACCTAAAGGGTATTTCCGGTATTGACAGAGTAACATCAGTTTCAGAAGAAAACTTAGGTACTATTACCATTGAATTACTGGAAGGGTTTAATATTAACATCGTTTTAGATGATGTTAAGAATGCCGTAGACCGGATTCCCTCCTTCCCCACTACTATTGAACCTCCGATAGTTGAAAAAGTTGAAAACCGACGGGAGTCAATTGTATTTGTAGTTACCGGAGATGACGTACCTCTTAGCATTTTGAAAAAAACTGCTGAAGATATTGAAGAAGATCTGCTGGCTTTCCCCGGGTTATCTCAAGTAACACTCTCCGGCTTTCCGGATGAAGAAATTGAAATAGCATTGCTTGAAGATAACCTGAGGCGGTACAATCTGAGCTTTGACGATGTAGCAAGCGCAGTTACTAACTCCAACATTATTATAACGGGTGGCTCCATAAAAACCAATAAGGAAGAGTACCTCATACGTGCCGATAATAAGGAATATTATTCCCGGGAGCTAAATAATATTGTCGTTAAATCTACTTCAACAGGCACCCTGATATACTTAAGAGATGTAGCCACCATCAGTGATAGATTCAGCGAAACGCCGGATAGGATATACTACAATGGCAAACAATCCATTCAAGTTGGCATTACCAATACCAACAATGAAGACCTGATAAAAACAGCCGACAGGGTT
>JBCDHA010000583.1:0-2633 GCA_038750705.1 Bacteroidota bacterium | reverse complement strand
GGACATTTACAGCGTAATAAAGTAAAATATATTGCTCCTTTTGTTGATCTTATACATTCCATTGATAGCCTCAGATTATTAAATGAAGTTGAGAAACAAGGGAAAAAAACAGGACGTACTATTCACTGTCTTTTACAAGTATTTATAGCTGATGAAGAAACAAAATTTGGATTAGATGGATCTGAGGTACTCGAGTTAATCAATAACCCGGCTTTAGCTGGTATGGAACATGTCAAGATTATAGGGCTAATGGGTATGGCCACTTTTACTGACGATAAGGATAAGATTAGAAGTGAGTTTAAAGAACTCAAGTCAATTTTTGATAAAGTTGCTGCTTCTGACCTACCTGCCAATATAGAAATGACCGAATTAAGCATGGGTATGAGTGGGGATTACCAGATTGCCATTGAAGAGGGCAGTACATTAATTCGTGTGGGAAGTTCTATTTTTGGATCAAGAAATCAGGTAACGTGAGTAAAAAAATATTAATGAGCGCAGCCGTTCTCGGGGCTTGCGGCGTAATGATTGGCGCCTTTGGCGCTCATGGACTTAAACCTCTTCTCGAAAAATACGGGAGACTAGATACTTTCGAGACGGCAGTGAAATATCATTTCTATCATACCTTAGCTTTGTTTGCACTGGCGCTTGTCCATGAAAAATTTAAACTGAAGAATATAAAACTTATTTTTTGGCTTTATCTCGCGGGCATTTTGATATTTAGCGGTTCCCTTTATGTGTTATGCTTAACCAATGTGCCCGTTTTAGGCGCTGTAACACCAATAGGTGGAGTTTTTCTCATAGGTGCCTGGCTTATTCTATTTTGGAATATTAAAAATACCGAAACGAAGAACTAGCTATAAAAGGCCTCTATCATTTCAGAATGAACCATCCTAATAAAAAAGACCAGCCTGTCTTGGCCGGTCTTTTTTATTATATATTTCTAAAATTGTCACCCTGTAGTTTGGATGGTCAATTTGATAGTACCACTACTCAGAGTCGTTCTTTTTCGGTAATACGTTCGTAACAATACTTACTCTATTCATAGGGTTAGTAGCGTTTGAGACAATGGTAATTACCTTATTTTGAATACCCATCTTTCCAGCACTATTGAACACAACTTTTATTTCCGCTTCCTGACCCGGGGCTACAGGGTCTCTAGGCCAGTTAGGCGCCGTACATCCACAGGTAGTTTGAACATTGGTTATGATCAACGCTTCATTCCCTGTATTTTCGAATTTGAAAATGTGTTCCACTTTATCTCCTTGATAAATATCTCCAAAATCGAACTTATCTTCCTCAAAAGTGATTACTGCACCCTGCATTGAAGCCTCGGTAGTAGCAGCTTCCTGGGCAATAGCGCCGTAGATCATAAAAATGCCAAAAACGAGAGTTACAAAAGTTTTCATATTTCCTTCTTTAATTAAACAAATATAAGGCTTCCTGAAACAATAATCTTACCTTAAGCAGACGAAACAAAAAATTTATTATCAAAGTTTACCAAAAAAAGCTGCCTTGTTGCACGGGTGACAGCTGTATACAACCAACGTACGTAATCATCATCTATTTTATCATCTTGCACAAAACCCTGATCTAAAAAAACTACCGCCCATTGCCCACCTTGTGACTTATGACAGGTGATAGCATAGGCAAATTTTACTTGTAGCGCATTGAGATATGGATCTTTCTTAACAGCTTCTTTTTGCTCTTTAGGGCTCGAAAGATGGGTATAGTCTGCTTTGACACTTTCATACAGTTGGTCACTCAACTCGGCCGAAAGAGCAGGGCCTTCCGAGTGTAAAGTGTCCATAATCACTTTGGCATCGAAACTCTCAAGTTCAGGGTAGTCAACCATCTTGAGCTGAAGTGTAGCAAATCTAAGTCCATGAACCTCTTCCGGATTAGAAACCTTCAAAACTTGCACAAAATCGCCGTTAGCCAAAAAGCTCCCTGACTTATCATCGGGCGTATACAGGTAATTGTTCTTAACTACCATTAAAAGCTCGCCTGCTTCCAGTTCTGATTCATAAAAATGAATTTGGTGCCTGATATACTGATTATAAAGGTTTGCCGCTTTATTAGATCTGGTAATAACAATGCTATCGGAGATGCCATAGTTATCATAGGCGTATCGTATTCCATCTTCCATACGCTCGGCAGTCATTTTAAAAATATCATTAAAAGGTTTCGTATGGAATCTGATGTTAGGCTTTTCAGCGCCCATGTAATTTCTCAGCGCTGTGGCGTTACTTAGTATACCCGATTCAACCGTCTGTCGCCTTACTTCCGTAAGCTCTACTTCGCGGGCTTCTACACTAAAGTCGTTTTGCAGCTTCACAAGATTTAAAGCCGGACTGATACTTTGACCTACAGGTGGCAATTGTGCGTTATCTCCAATCAATATTAGCCGATTACTTTGGTTATGGAAAACGTACTCCATCAAGTCTTTTAGTAAACCGTTGTTTCCGAAGCCGGCGTTATCATTAATCATAGATGCCTCATCCACTATGAATATCGTATCTTGAGCATAATTCTTTTGAAGCTTAAAATAAAAGCCTCCCCCGGAAGTATTTACTTGCTTGTAAATCCGCTTATGTATAGTGAAAGCCATCCTTTTAGAGTAAGCTGACAACACT
>JBCDHA010000582.1:0-2641 GCA_038750705.1 Bacteroidota bacterium | reverse complement strand
TCGTTAGGAATGGGCTATTCGGATTCTTTCTTTGTAGATGTGTCCTGGCTTGTGATGGGTGCAATTACGTTATGGGCGGCATGGAAAGCGAAGCCGGTAGATAAGCGCAGTGGTGTGAAGAGTCAGGTTAAAGATTTAGTTGGCGTATCAGACAAAGAAATAACAGGAGAGCCGGTATTCCATCTTACGTCTACATCAAGCAAATGACCTCTACAGCTGAACATACAGAAATTCTCAACAACCTTAAGCGGGAAATTATCCTGAATCCGAAGATGCGTAACCGGATAATTCTTAGAGCCATAAAAACATCTCAATCAAAAGAGCTGCAAAAGGTGATCAGGAAGTTTTTTAAACAAAACCCCAAGTAAGTACGCGGATTAAAAGTGCTAAAAAGCATACTTGCTCGCCCATCATTTCTCAGCGTTTTATAAGTCGTTATCCATCTATAACTTAACTTCTTAAGCGCATCCGCATAAAAAGCATTATTTGACAAGTCAATTTTGGTTGATTCCGAACCGAAACCTACTTTTGTTGTTGTTTGAAATGATTCTAAATAGCACAACGGCTATTTTTTTAGTGGCATAGTAAGAATTACCTGGCAGTAAAATGTTTTTAAAAAAAGCTCATAACAACGTAAATGAACCGAATATTAAGACCCCCAAAGGGTTTGAGGAGGTTTATAACCTACACGTGGTTAAGCTTTGTCAGATCATCTATCGGTACACGAAAGATTACAGTACGGCGGAAAGTATCATTCAAAATGTATTCGTTGCGCTATGGAAAAAAAGGGAATCTCTTGAAATTCAGGGGACAATCGAAAACTATTTAGTAGGCGCAGTCAAATTGGCATTACTTGAACATAACCGAAAGAAGGCTATTCGGCGAGACCGCCTGGAAGAGCACCTGATCGATTATTGTGGGTATGCGGATTGTACCGAAAACGTATTAACGTTCAATGAGTTGAATGATAAAGTGAATCAGCTAACGGATCAACTTCCCTGCCAATGCAAAAGGGTATATCAACTCAGCCGGGTCAGAGGATTGACCAACAAAGAAATTGCTTCAACTCTTCTCATCTCAGAAAATACAGTAGAAAACCATCTTTCAAAAGCCCTTAGGTTCCTTCGATCCAACCTCAAGGAGTATGAGTCAGTAAGTGGTATTATATTACTCTTTTTAGCTTTCTAACCTCTTCCCGGTAGCCTTTTAGTTCATCTTTTCTCCCTCGATTTTCAACCATTTTCATCAGGTCAACGAAATAAATTTCATTTTTTCCATTTTGGAGTAGTGGATATAAGGGGCTCATGCAACCGAAGGGTAGAATTAAAAATTTAATACATGCCTATTTCGCCAGATCTACTTAAAAAATACCTTGATAATCAGTGCACTCCGGAAGAAAGGAAGAAAGTTGAAGAATATCTTGCATTAGAGAAGAACGCTACATCCGATTTACCTGACGAGCTGGCTGAAGAAATGAAGGCGAATTTCTGGACGAACATTAGCTCGGAAATCGAAAACAAACATACGACCCGCGTTATACCTTTGCATAAACGTATCATGCGTTATGCGGCGGTCGCCGTTATCCTTTTCGCAATCGGATTCTTTACCTATCGCACCGCGTCCAACAAGTTTTTTGAAGACAGCGTTGAAGTGTCAGTTGCACTCAAAACCATCACTACCCAACGTGGTGAAAAAAGAACTGTCACCCTCCCGGATGGCTCTACGGTTCGAATGAATTACGAAACGGAGATTCAGGCGCCTGAGCAATTTGAAGGAGATGAGCGAGTGGTTTACCTGAGGGGTCATGCCCACTTTGATGTGGCCAGGGATACGGAAAGGCCTTTCATTATTTATACGGAAGATTCCAAAACTGAAGTACTGGGAACCTCCTTTGACATCAATACGAAACGCAAGGGGGAAACCGAGATCATTGTTACCAGCGGAACGGTAGCATTCTCCGAAAAGGATGAGAACGAAAACCACGTAATACTCGAGGTAAATGATAGAGCCGTGCTTAACGCAGATCAGCGGATTGCTTTGAATAAAGTAGATGCTGCCAGACTTACGGCCTGGAAAGACAACCGATTGGTATTTGATAAGCAAACACTTTCAGAAGTCATAGCCATCTTGGAGCCTTGGTATGCGACTGAAATCAAAGTTGAGCGTTCTGAGTTATTAACTGTAGATTTTAAAATCAGTCTGGAAAACCCTTCTCTGCAGCTGGTCATGGAGGAATTGAGCTTTCTCGGAAAGTTTAAATACACCCTGGACGAAAACAAGGTCATCATCTACTAAGCGGGGATTTTAAATGATACTTTTGTTCCGAAATATAGTTTTTGGCTTATTACTTTTCTGTAGTATTCAGGCAGCTTCTCAAACGAACTTACTTGAGAGAAAGATCAGCATTCAATTTGAGAAGACTACAGTCGAAGAGGCATTGAATGAGTTGATGACCACCTGTGATGTTACCATCAATTATAGGCCTTCTGAGCTCCGCCCTAACCGTATCGTTACCCGGCATTTTGAAAATGCCGCACTCAGTCACATCATAAAAGCAGTTTGGGGTAGCGACCAGCTCAGCTTTAGGGGCAGAGGTTCGGTCATTTCCATACAAACTGTAGATGAACCTAAAAACCTTGGG
>JBCDHA010000581.1:0-2646 GCA_038750705.1 Bacteroidota bacterium | reverse complement strand
TTAATAATGCCATTGCTCTGGTCGATGGCATCCTTAATATACTTCAATACATTTGCGTCAAACTTTCAAACCTTGTATAAATCCATACTTCGCCCTGTCCTTTTCCTGTTCGATCCTGAGAAAGTGCATCATTTCACCTTTTCGCTGGTGAGTTTTTTAAGTAAAATACCCGGTGTTTCTCAGCTGTGGAAAACTATGTATAACTACGAATCGGCGAAATTAGAGAGAAATCTTTTTGGATTGAGATTCAAGAACCCCGTGGGTCTGGCCGCGGGATTTGATAAGGACGCCAGGCTTATTGATCAGTTTTCAGATTTCGGATTTGGTTTTATTGAGATTGGTACCATTACCCCAAAGGCACAGCCGGGAAACGATAAACCTAGACTTTTCAGATTGCCCAAAGACAGGGCCATTATTAATCGGATGGGTTTTAATAACTCGGGAATGACCGCGGCCATAGAAAGATTAAAAAAACGCCAGTCGAAAGTTATAGTAGGGGGGAATATTGGTAAGAATAAGTTTACTCCAAATGAAAATGCCACAGATGATTATATCATCACCTTTGAAGGCCTTTTCCCCTATGTAGATTACTTCGTAGTGAATGTGAGTTCGCCAAATACACCCAACCTAAGGGAACTTCAAGACAAGGAACCTTTGACACGCCTGCTTTCTGAATTGCAAACGCTGAACAATAGAAAAGCAGAAAGAAAACCATTACTGTTAAAGATAGCGCCGGATTTAACCGAGGAACAATTAGCTGATATTGTGGAAATTGTCAAAGAGGTAAAACTCGACGGACTAATAGCAACCAATACAACCATCTCAAGAGAAGGTTTGAGAACCGAGACAGCTAGTGTCGAGCAGATAGGTGCCGGTGGGCTAAGCGGTCAGCCTTTAGCTGATCGTTCGACCGAGGTGATCTCTTTTTTGAGGGATAAACTTGGTACTGAATTTCCAATTGTTGCAGTTGGCGGTGTTATGTCTGAACAAGATGCCATTGATAAAATCAAAGCCGGCGCTTCTCTTATTCAAATTTATACAGGGTTTGTCTATGAAGGGCCGGCTATTGTTAAGCGACTAAATAAGGCAATCGAAGACCTTTAGAAAGGTAGAAAATTCATTAAATTCGCTTATCTAAATACGAGCCTGATGGTTTTGTATATTTTTTAATCTGATAGAGCGTTATTTTTTTACTTGCTCTCATTACCGGGAAATGGCCAAAAACACATATAAGTCAAATACTTTCAAGCAACCAAAGAAGAAAAGTAAAGGCAAAAAGTTAAGCCTTGAAATTAAGTTTCTGAAAGACAAGCGATTTCAGCTAACGGTTGGATTTTTTCTATTGCTCAGTTCATTATTTTTATTTATCTCGTTTTTGTCTTATTTATTTACTGGTAAAGCGGATCAAAGCGTTGTGGGGGCCGTGGCAGACACAGGTCTCATTCAATCCGGCAAAGAAGCTGAAAACTGGCTAGGCCTTTATGGAGCTATTATATCTCATAAATTCATTTTTGCCTGGTTTGGCCTGGCATCATTTTTAATTCCACCATGGCTTTTTGTATTAGGATATCGGGTAGTGTTTAAGCGAACGCTGGTTGCATTATTTTCAGCTGCAACATTCACCTTATTTTTTACCATATGGGTTAGTATTTTATTAGGATATATGGTTTACAATACTGAGGGAGTTTCAGAATGGGGCTTTCTTGGTGGAGGCGTGGGTTATGAAATAGCATTAGTATTAGAAGGTTTGATAGGTTGGGGTACTTTACTTCTTTTGACCTTCACATTTTTAGTCTTTGTTATCTACTTTTTTAATGTAACCACTTTGCTGGGCTTCAAAGGTGTATTGAAAGATGGTGTAGTAGATATTGAGAAGAATATTGGAAGCGCTGTAGAAGACATCAAAAAGCTTGAGGATGAGGTGGTCAGTGATGATTTAATAGATGAAGACGCTTCATATCCCGATGAGGAAGATCAGTGGGTTGTGAAAAATAAAAGTGAACTTCTTTTTGATAAAAAAGAAACACTTAAACCAAGGCCTAAGGATGAGCCTACAGATTTAAAGCTGGATGTGACGCTCCCTGAAGAAAAGCCAAAAGCTCAACCGGCAAAGGAAGTTAGCGAGCCCTCATTCTCAGTGCAGCAGGAAAAAACACAAGAGCAAAAGGCAGTCTCACAGGAAAATTATGATCCTACTCTTGATCTTGGATCATACAAATATCCAACCTTAGAACTCTTAAATGAATACGATGGCGCTAAAGTACAAGTGACTAAGGAGGAGCTGGAGCAAAATAAAGATAAGATCATTGAAACCCTGGTCAACTTTAAGATCGGTATCACAAGTATAAAAGCGACCATTGGACCCACGGTTACCTTGTATGAAATTGTACCTGATGCAGGAATTAAGATCTCAAAAATAAAAAACCTGGAGGATGATATTGCGCTAAGTTTAGCGGCCTTAGGTATACGAATTATAGCTCCTATTCCGGGTAAAGGAACCATTGGTATTGAGGTGCCAAATAAGAATCGGGAAATGGTGAGTATACGCTCGGTGTTGTCTACTGAGAAGTTCATGAAGAGTGATAAAGAGCTTCCGGTGGCGTTGGGCAAGACGATATCGAATGAGGTGCATGTAATTGATTTGGC
>JBCDHA010000580.1:0-2655 GCA_038750705.1 Bacteroidota bacterium | reverse complement strand
TTTAGCTTTTCCCTAAGCACCTGCCTGCTTCGCAGGATATTACGCACCCTTGTTCTTAACATAGAAGCGTTGAAAGGTTTGGTCACGTATTCATCCGCACCGGATTCATACCCCTCTTTCATAAAAATCAGACCTGTTCGGGCGGTGAGAAGAATAACCGGTATATGGCTGGTTTGTACATCTGATTTTAATTTTTGCACAAAATTGATGCCGTCCATTTCAGGCATCATAATGTCAGAAATAATAAGGTCCGGCAATTCCTCTTCGATGCTTTCCAGCGCTTTCAGACCATTTTCTGCCTTCGCTATTCTGAACTCGTCTTGCAGCACTTCTCCAATAAAGTTT
Organism: Bacteroidota bacterium; assembly: GCA_038750705.1. Classification (GTDB taxonomy): domain Bacteria; phylum Bacteroidota; class Bacteroidia; order Cytophagales; family Cyclobacteriaceae; genus Fulvivirga. The sequence continues at coordinate 2,310 of JBCDHA010000580.1, read as the reverse complement.
CTGATATCTTCATTGTCCTCTACCACCAAGAGTAGTTCATCCTTTTGATCCGTTACAGTACCCTTTAGAGCCATATTTATTGGCTTTTCTGAAGTGGTGTAAAGTTTAATAGATTCACTATCCAGAAAGTCGTTTAAAAGTTGATCGGGAGAGAAGTGATTATTGCCACACAAAAGAGTGATGGTAAAGGTAGTTCCGAAACCCAGCTCGCTCTCAACCGTTACCTGCCCATGGTGCAGTTTAACGATATCATGCACAATGGATAAGCCAATGCCAAATCCAGAATCGGACAAATGCACCGCATTATCGGTCTGATAAAAGCGCTTAAATACGTTTGCAAGCTGGTCCTTGGCTATCCCTCTCCCGGAGTCCGATACCCGGATTAAGATATTTTCACCTTCTACATCCACCTCAAGCTCAACCGCCTTCCCGGAAGGCGTATATTTGAGTGCATTGCTCAATAGATTATAAAATACTTTCTCCAATTGATCTCTATCATACCATGCGTCGATGAGATCGGACGAATTTTTAAAAGTAAACTCAATGTTTTTTTCCTCGGCCCTGACCTGGAAAGCAAGAAAAATTTCTTTTGCAAATTTTATCAAGTTTCCTTTCGCCACTTTAAGTGTCAACTCTTCTGACTCTAACTTTCGAAAATCCAATAATTCATTGACCAACTGTAGCATGTGATTGCTATTTGAACGTATGCTAGAAATAGACTTAGCCGCGATAGCGCTTGCCTGCGTTCTTTTTATAAGCTGTTCAACTTCACCAATAATGAGCGTGAGTGGGGTTCGAATTTCATGAGATATATTGATGAAAAACTTTTGTTTGATCTTTCCGATCTCCGCTTCTTTTTCCCTGTTCAACTTTTCCAATGATAAGTTTGACCTTAGTTGTTCTAATCGTACGATGTGAAGCCGGTAGGAATACAGTAACAATAAAAAAAGCAGTAAATAAAGCAAAAATGCCCACCATGCTTTCCACCAGGGATTAGCAATCTTAAAGGTAGTGGAAGCGATTTTGGTGCCTTCTAATGTTTTAAACCTGATGGTATACCTTCCCGGATTTAGATTGGCTAACGTGATGTAGCGTTGAGAACCCATATCCACCCAGTCCTTGTTTAGCGGTTCCACCATAAGCTGATATTTCACCTCAGAAGATGTTGGGTAGACCAGTGACCCGTATTCAAAAGTCAGTACATTTTCATTGTAAGAAAATTGGTAATCCTTCCCTTTTTTATGTTCTTCAGAGATTGGTCTGTTAAATAGTTTAATGCCGAAAAGCTGGATATCGTTACTCGTATTAGATACGGGCTTGTCATCATCAAATGATACCGCGCCATTAGTATTTCCAAAAAACAACCTCCCCTGAAAATCCAATGTTGCCGAATTGATATGGTATTGGCCATTTAAACCCGGCAACTTTTGTACAGTCCCCTGATTATTTATGTGATAGACTCCTTCTTTTGTAGTAATATAAATGCCTCCTGATTTAGCAGGAAGTATGGAGAGGATTGTAGCTGTCGTTGATAGCTCTTTTCCGGTAATCTGTACAATCGTGTCATAAGCATTCGTTGTCTTATACAGCCCTTTACCCCATGTGCCAATCCAGGTGTTTTCAGAATTTGAATAGATGGAAATGCAGTTCTTAACTTTATTTTTAAATAACCTAAGAAACGTTTGTGCCTCATGGTCAAAAAGAAATAACCCTTCGCCAAAAGTGCCCACCAGAGTTCCTTTTTCGGAAGACGGAAAAAGAGTGACTGCATTTACGGGAATAGTTTCTCCACCGGACGCCGGCGTAAAGGTTGAAAATTCTTGATCACTGCTGTTAAACAGATTAACCCCACCTCCCCAGGTAGCTATCAGGTAGTGATTTTCGCTTAGATAGACCACATTCCTGACATCATTATGGCTAATGGAACTGGGTTTCCCCGGCTGATTGAGGTAGTGAAAAAATTCTCCATCATCCAGACTAACGCGGTACAAACCCTTCTTAAAGGTGCCGATCCAATAGTAGCCATCGTTCATTTTTTTTATGAATTGAGGATATGTACTGGCCCCTAATTTTTCCTGTAGTTCTTTCAAATACCCCTCTTGGGGCGGATAAATGTGTAAACCGTCACCGTCGGAGCCAAACCATAGCCTGTCTTGCTCAGAAAGAATACTTAACACACCGGCGCTTTGCTCACCAAGAAAATCGCTATGGTAATAATTATACCGTTCAGATCGATGATCGATAATACTGACCCCATCCCAGGCGGTACCAAGCCATATGTTATGATCTCTATCTTCGAAAATGCAATAA
>JBCDHA010000579.1:0-2666 GCA_038750705.1 Bacteroidota bacterium | reverse complement strand
GAAGTGTCGTTCATCAAACCCGTAAAAACCGTCGACTATATAGGTGAGTTTATTTATGAAAACAACGAGATCGCTCTCATCCAGCATGAGGAGGGTAGAATAGTTCCCGCGCTTGACGCGGGACCCCGAACCTACGAGTACGAGTATTATTTAAAAGATCATTTAGGGAATACTCGTGTAGTTTTCACCACAGACCCGAAAACGATAGATTTTGGTTTAAACTACGAGAGTAACTCAGCAGACCCAGACGATGAAACCCTCTTCGATAACCTGCAAAATGTGATCACCGCAGATATCCATGACCGGGTGGATGCGGGTAACGAGTCGTTCAATCATACGAATGTACAGGCATTGAACGGGGCGGCTGACGGGGTGATAGGCTCAGTACTTACTATTCCGGTTGGTGCAGGTGACAAAGTAAGTGCAGAAGTGTATGCGAAGTATTTAGCTCCTACGGGGACGAACAACCCGGCAGCTGCGGTAGGTAATCTAGTGATAGGAGCAATTACAGGAACAACAGGAACAGGTATTTACGAAGGAGCAATAACCAGTGGGTACGGTTCAGGTGGAACGGTGACCAGCTTGATCAACACCAATGCGAGTAGTACCGAACCGATGGCGTTCATTAACCTGCTCTTCCTGCCCGATGATGTGACCGGCTCGATTGCCACCGATCATTTTACGTTCAAACAGGTCACGAGTGCCAGCAGCAACAGTCAGGCGATCTTAGCGTTAGACCAGCCCTATGAAGCGCCTGAAAGCGGGTATGTGGTGATTTATCTGTCTAATGAAAGTGCGCAGTTGACTGAAGTGTATTTTGATGACTTGAAGGTAACGGTGAATGAGCATCCGGTGATACAGACGGATGATTACTATCCCTTCGGAATGCAGATGGCAGGGGGGTATCAGAGGGTGACTGCGAAGGAGAATAGGTTCTTGTATAATGGAAAGGAGAAGATTGAAGACTTAGGTATAGATTGGTATGATTATGGTGCTAGGATGTATATGAGCGATATAGGAAGGTGGTCAGTGATTGATCCTATGAATGAAATTATGCCAGAGTGGAGTCCGTATAATTATACCCTTAATAATCCTTTAAGATATATCGATCCAGATGGCATGATTCCTTTTCCAGTTCATCTCAATTTTAAAGGATTTAAGCGTAGGGTATCATCTTGGTTCGGGAAACGCAATGTAAGAAATAATCCTAGGGCAACAGTGAATCATAAGGGACTAGATATTAATTTTGGTTCAGGGAATGATGATTTTGGTGCTTCAGTTATTGCCACTCATGATGGTAAAGTTCATGAAGTAAAGGATAATCCCGATGGTAATGGAGGGAGAAAAGTTGTAATACAAGCTGAAGATGGTTCTTTTCAGACTCTTTACTTTCATTTAAGTAAAGTAACAGTATCAAAGGGAGATGAAGTTAAAGAGGGAACAAAAATTGGAGAAATTGGTTCTTCAGCCTTTGGAAGCGAAACGGGAGCAGATACGCATCTTCATTATGGAATTAAAAAGCGCAACGAAAAGACAAACAAGCTAGAATGGTTTAACCCAACTGAGGGTAAAGGGAATGAAGAATCTAATATAGTTGATCCTCAAAGTTGGTTGGAAGACCCATTAGGTGACGCATACAAAAATATTGTTGACGCTTCGAGTGCTGGTAATCTTGATGATGTATCAAAGTGGATACAAGAGTTCGAAAGATTGAAAAAAGAACAAGAAGATGAAAATAATTAGAAACACTGTTTACATTGGATCATACCTAATCTTTTGTTTGTCTTGTACACAATCAGAGAAGACAAATGAAATTACTGAAGAACAAAATACAGAACAAACTGTCGATCTAGAAGAAATAGAATCATTTGATCAATTCTTGATCGAGTTTGGGGAAGATTCAATTTTTCAAAAATCGAGGATAGAATTTCCATTATCTTATTATACGTTCGATATTGAGGACAATAGAGAAGAATATACAATTCCCGAAAGTGATTGGCTCTACGAAGATTTTACCATGGATAAGGAGGCTTCAAAACGAAAGGTTGATGCTTACAAACCAGTAGTAGAATCGAAAAATTCTAAAGAGGCAACTTATCTTCGAAAGGGAATTGATAATGGAATTAGAATTGAGTACCATTTTAAATTTCTGGAAGATAAATGGATGCTTAACAAAGTATTGGACTATTCCAACTAGAACTCCAGTTTTTCACCTTCTCCGCCTCTTAAAAGACCTTCTGATCTTACTAAAGGGTTAAAGTGATATCAGTTTTTCTAACCGGAAAGCTATTATCTAGGTTCAGTATTGGAATAAGCATAGGACGTTAAAGGGCAGCCACATTCTTTTGAAAGAAGTCTTTAAACTTAGATTTAGTCAGCATCCCATCAATGATACGGAATAAGGCTTGCTTATCTTCCTCTTCGAGTTGATCGATAAGCTTCATTCGTTCAGCTGTCGATTTATCCTGAATAGTCACGTCTGCAGGTAAATCTACTTCATAATGAAGAATGTGGTCTACTGTCATATCGTAAGCATCCTGTGATTCACGTATTCTATATATTTTGATTAGTGTATAAAATTGCTGAAGCTAGGGGAGATGTTTACTGTTGTTAGGGAGCAGTTCTGCTATTTTATTGATGGGATAGTCAGGGATTTGTTCCAAAGT
>JBCDHA010000578.1:0-2672 GCA_038750705.1 Bacteroidota bacterium | reverse complement strand
TTTTGATCGCCACCTGAACAGAAAGCATAGACTCCGTCTTTAGGAGACGGGCCTTCAGCAGATAAAAGGCGCGTGGAGAACAGGGCTATGTTGATGAAGGTGGAATAGCCAGATTGAATATCCTAGAAGTCCAGCGGCTGATTCGTTTTATGCCTAAAGCAGTAATAGCGGTAGTACCCGGTTGGGCGGTAGGTGGTGGTCATAGTCTGCATGTGGTATGCGACCTCACATTAGCCAGTAAAGAGCACGCTATTTTCAAGCAGACGGATGCAGACGTTACCAGCTTTGACGGGGGTTATGGATCAGCCTATCTTGCCAAAATGGTAGGGCAGAAAAAAGCTCGGGAAATCTTTTTTTTAGGTAGAAATTACTCAGCTCAAGAGGCTTATGAAATGGGTATGGTGAATGCGGTAATTCCACATGACGAATTGGAAGACACCGCCTACCAGTGGGCTCAAGAGATATTAGAAAAGTCACCCACTTCCATACGAATGCTGAAATTTGCCATGAACCTTACCGATGATGGTATGGTGGGTCAGCAGGTATTTGCCGGGGAAGCTACTCGACTAGCCTACATGACCGAAGAGGCCAAAGAAGGTCGTGATGCGTTCCTTCAGAAGCGTAAACCTGACTTTGGGAAATTTAAGAGGGTTTCGAATTAACCAGAATTTCATGTGTATGTTCTGTTTAGCCCTAAAACACTTATTTCAGGGGTGTAATTGTTGTTCAATATGGTTTTAAATCGTTACAATTTTTTCAAGTTTTAAAACAGGTCAAGAGAGTAAATTTTCATGTACGTGTTCGTCATCACTTTTTTGTGAATCGTCTACATCGGTTGGTGCTTAACCTGTATATGAAGTCCCGATCAATTTCATGTACGAATTTTCCCGAAATCCGGGATATGACAGTAAAAATCCGATCTTGTTGCTACCCTATTGGGTAGGGACTAAATGTTTTCCTTGTACTTCAAATCCTAATTTTTTTAATTGCCTGAAGTGGTAATTTACGGTTTGCATAGGGTTGGACTTCTTGGGCTGAGGTGCCTTATATTCCTCTTTGTTTTTAATCACGAAGTAAGCGGCTACAATGATTTTATGCCCGATAGCTATGAGTGCTTTTCTTTTACCCCTTCGTTTCTTCAAATCGTAATACTTTTCCCGAAAGAAACTTTCTTTTTTTCGGATGGCCCCCCAGCCACTCTCTGTTAGGGTTCGCTTGAGGTGTGCATTGCCATGGATGGTTTTTACGGCTTTTTTTTTCCGCCACTCTCATTATTCCCAGGGCTCACACCGGCCCAACTGCTGATATGTTTTTCATTTGGGAAACGATCCATGTCGGTACCCATCTCACTGATAATACCAATGGCACTGTCTCTGCCCACCCCGGGAATGGTTTGTAATAAATCCACTTCTACTTGATAGTCTTTTACTGCATGGTCAATCTGTGTCTCAAGTGCATCAATGAGGGCTTCTTTATCCCTAATACTTTGTTGAATGAGCTTGAGCATAAATTGATGGTGAGCTGTTAGCCGACCTTCCAAAGCTTTTCGAAACTCCTCTTTACTTGCTTTGATTTTACCGTGGTAGTGAAGAAAAAGTTCGTCTGCATCTGTCTTGCCGGCGATCAAATCATTGATGACCTTCGTGCCCGTGGCACCGTCCACATTTGTCAGTACGCTACTCAGCTTGACGTTGGCATCTTCCAGAATCTTAATGATGCGGTTTTTCTCTGAGGCTCCCTGATCGACTACTTTACGTTTATAGCGTACCAAGTCGCGCAATTCCCGAATATCCTGAGCAGGAATGAAACTGCCTTTTAACAACCCCGCCAATAAAAGTTTACTTAGCCAACGACTGTCTTTCTTATCTGTCTTATGGCCAGGTACATTTTTTACATGTCTGGCATTGACAAGAATCACCTCAAAATCATCTCCCAGGATATTGAATACCGGCTTCCAGTAAATACCTGTACTTTCCATGGCTATGTGCGTCACCTGCTCGGTCTTGCACCAATCTCTTAACACTGTCAAAGAACTTGTGTAGGAAGCAAACTCTCGCGTCTCGAAAGTCTGATTATCTTTTCGAATAGTAGCCACAATCAAATCTTTGTGAACATCTATTCCGCATCCTACCTTGACCAACTGATCGAAGGTTACTGATTGACTTTCCATATTCTTTTTGTACAAATTTCGCTATGGAATGCCCAACATTCATCTTCGGTTGGTGTGCTAAATCTCGATCATGTCGATTTCATGGTTTTATTTTTGCTATGGTTTAGAATTTAACAGATGAACAAGCTCAACTCGTATATAAGAAAGGTGCGGAAAGAACTAACCTAAATTACTCAACAGGATTTTCTAATGCTTAGCAATAGGTTATCTTTTGGTATGAATTGGGAGATACGCTTTAGTAATCAGGAAATTACGCCATGGTCAGGTTTGGTCTTCTTACGGAGAATGATGGATAAAATGGGGGTTAGTGAGCACCTTGCATTAGGAGATATGTTACCACAGCCGAAATCTAATCGTGGGTTTTGATTGTTTTAAAAAATGGCAATGCTATTGATTTTTATCCTTATGACCACACAACGGGTAAATCCAGTTTGATATCCTCAAGAATGGGTGCATCTGATATTGTGATTTTTGACGGACTACATTCTATGCACTTCTCCTT
>JBCDHA010000577.1:0-2674 GCA_038750705.1 Bacteroidota bacterium | reverse complement strand
ACTAGACACCTTGGAGAGCTCATCAGACTGGTACGATTTAGTCATGAAATATTGAGCAAATTGTGTCAATAAGCCAATTGATAACAAAATGAGCCATTCCCAACCTTGGGGTTGAACCCAGTTAAATAAAGTATATCCACCAGTAAGGGGAGCTGTGATCAAGGGGAAGTACAGAATGATCACTAACGAGTTTTCGCTCTTACCGATCTTACGGATGAAGTTATAGGCCAAGCCTGCAAATAGAGCCGCCAAAATACCAATAGTGAGATGAAAAAGAGTAACACGCGCATCAAACCCTTGCACTAAAACTACCCCGGCAAAAGCCAATGCAAAGAATATCCATTGTACAGGATGCACTTTTTCTTTGGCGATCACAATCCCTAATAATGAAGTAAGAATAGGCGTTAAAAACTGTAGCACTACTGCCGTGGCCAATGGAATAACCTGCAACAGGTAGAAATACATAACCAGAGCTATCGCACCACTGGTACCTCTAAGAATGAGTAACCACCGATTCTTTTTCAAACCAAAAACCGGTATTGCTGCCGCTTTAAGCGCACCGAAGCTAATGATAAAGGAGACCACCGAACGAAAGAACACCACTTCCACAGCCGGGATATTTGAAACGCTTTTTACCAGCACATTCATTAGGGCAAAAAGTGACGTTGCTCCTAACATATAAAGCACCCCTTTACTCATAATCAGCCGCAAGTAACGCAAATTCGAGACGATGATTGTAGTTATCTGAAGGTATCCTTATTTAATTTTGCAGAGATTATGAAACTGGCCAGGTTAGCAGAGAAACCGGAGATCTTTTACACCATTCAGGGTGAAGGCAAGAGCCTTGGAAAACCAAGTATTTTTGTACGTACCACGCTCTGCAATCTGCACTGTATCTGGTGCGATACTGACTATACCTGGAATTGGAAAGGAACGCGGTTTGCACATGTCAATGATCGGAAACCAGATTACGAAAAGTTCGATAAGGCCAAATGGATTGAAGAAATACCAACGGCGACTATTTTAAAACAAATAGAATCTTTCCATTGCAAGAATGTGGTGCTTACAGGTGGAGAACCACTTTTACAACAAGAGGACCTGATTAAATTGTGTCAAGAGCTTAAGAAGAGAGACTATTGGATAGAGATAGAAACCAATGGCACACTTTCACCTGACAAGGCATTGCGCACATTAATAGACCAGTATAATGTTTCGCCCAAACTTAAAAACTCCAACAACCCGGAAAGTCTTAGGATAAAGCCAAAAGCTTTAACTGCATTTTCAGGTGATCCCAAAAGCACTTTCAAGTTTGTTATCGATTCTGAGGAGGATTTGAGCGAGGTTTTTGAACTACAAAAAAACTTCAACCTAGCCGTAGAAAAGATCTATCTGATGCCACAGGGTACCAACGCGGAAATGCTAAATCAAAAACGCTTATGGCTGGTTGAGATCTGCAAAACGCATGGTTTCAATTTCACAGACCGGTTACATGTTCAACTGTGGGGAGATAAGAAAGGCGTTTGAACTTAAGCGTGATGATCAAGCTTTGGAGCTTTTCTTTTTAAGATCAGCATAAATAAACCAAAAACCAGTACCGGAATACTCAATAGTTGCCCCATATTGAGCGCCATACCGCTTTCGAACGGTGTTTGATTTTCCTTGAGGAATTCAATAAAAAATCTTTGAGCAAAGATAAGCACCAAACCCAGACCGGTAAGAAACCCGGTGTTGCTGAATCTTTTACGCTTCCATGTCTGGTACAGCAAAAGAAAAACCACGAAATAGAAGGCCGCTTCGTAAAGTTGAGCGGGATGCCGAGGTATTAAGTCTATTCTGAAAAATACAACTGCCCATGGAACCTGTGCAGGTAGTCCTATAATCTCAGAGTTAAAGAAATTTCCCAGCCTGATGAACCCGCCTAAAAGCGCTCCGGCTACAATTAAACGGTCAGTCGACCATAAAAAGCCTAACTGATATTTTCGATTAAAAACCCATAATCCAATTAAGGCTCCAGCTACTCCCCCGTGGCTCGCCAAGCCGTGCAGCCCGGTAAACTCAAAATGTGGATCAATCTTAATGGGAAGTATTTCAATAGGGTTATTCAGATAGTATACCGGATCGTAAAATAAAATATGGCCTAATCTGGCGCCAATGACTAATCCGATCATTACGGTTAATACCAGCTTATCCAAAATACCTAAATCCAGGCCCTCTTTTCGAAATATCCTGGTCATGATGATAAAACCCAGGTAAACACCAAATGCCCAGAACAGGCTATACCATCGTAAATAGGAAAAACCCGGAATAACCTCCGGGGCCAGATCCCAGGTCAGGCTTGCCAGTAATTTATCCACCTTGTAGACAGATCGTTAAAATAATGAAGATGGCCAGACCATTTAGCAGACGATGAAATCGATTCACCGACACCACCTCTTCAGCGCTGATAATAGCAAGGACATCAGCTGTATTTAACTTATCAAGTGCTGCCTCCGATTTGTAGCGTTGCCAGCCAGACTTAAAACTTTGCATGTGTATGGATCTTGATTTTTAATTTTTCTCTTAAGGAAGATTTAATTCGATGAAGCCTGGTGCTAACATTACTCTTAGTTATCCCAATAATGGAGGCTATTTCATTATTCCCATAGCCCTCAAGTTGTAGTATTAGTATGGCCTT
>JBCDHA010000576.1:0-2687 GCA_038750705.1 Bacteroidota bacterium | reverse complement strand
CTGAGTTTTTAAGCCTTCCAAACCCTACCTCACAGGGACATCTTATGTTTAGCCTGGACATCACCTATGTCCATTTGCTTTGGTTCTTTGCTTTCTCTATTGCGGTAGGGTATATCGCGGGATTTTTACCGGCTTTTTTCTTATCTCGGCTTAAGACGCTCAGGGCATTTCATCAGGAAGGGAAAACCCGAATACACAGAGGACTTGGTTTAAGGAAGGGTCTTACTGTTTTGCAGTTTACGCTTTCCATAGGTTTGATTATGTGCTCTGTATTGATATACAATCAATACGAGTATGCCATGAACTATGAGCTCGGATATGACACTGAGAACATTGTGAATGTACGTATCAAGGGAGATTATGCAGAGCGGCTTGAAAATGATTATGCCGCTATTTCAGATGTGGCACAAACCTCCAGATCCAAACGGACTTTAGGATATTCAACTGTATTTGGTACTGCGGAGACGGAAGATAAAAGTCAAACTATCAGATTCTTGATCAATGAGATAGACCACAACTACCTGGATATGCATGATTTCAAGCTGCTGGCAGGATCAAAATTTCAAAAGCCCTTATCAAATAACGAGAATCGCGAACAGATTATAATCAATGAGGAGTTTATGCATGCCCTGGAACTGAAATCTCCTGATGCAGCTATAGGTCAGCACCTTTGGTACAATGATCAAAAGTTAGAAATCATTGGCGTGGTAGAAAACTTCGTAACTACTTCGCTGGTCTGGGAGGTAGACAAGAAATTCGGTTTTATCCAAAGTAGCCTGAATGATGACGGGATTCTTGGGGTAAAATTACAGGGGAAGAACAAGTTTGACGCGATTCAAAAATTGGAACAAAAGTTTAAGGAACGTGACCCTGACCACCCCTTTGAAGCGGACTTTTATGACGATTTAATTGCCATCAGCTATCGTGAGTATAAATCAATGTATACCATTATTTCTTTTTTAGCCTTTTTAGCTATTTCCATCTCTACACTTGGTTTATTAGGTATGGCTGTTTTTACGGTTGAGACACGAATTAAGGAAATCAGTATCCGAAAGGTGTTAGGAGCAAGTAATAGTAATTTACTTAGGCTTCTATCACGAGGTTTTCTTGTGATGGTAATCATTGCAGCGGCCTTGGCTATACCTATTACACTCTACCTGGTAGATGATTTCATTTTAAATCAATTTTCAGATAAAATTGAAATCGGGCCTCTGGAAGTACTATCAGGATTCATACTAGTCTTACTCATTGGAGCGCTTACCGTGGGTTGGCAAGTGCGAACCGCAGCCATTAAAAATCCGGCGCATGTTCTCAGGCAAGAGTAGTTCTCCGTTATTAACGACTTTCGTACAGTTGAATGATACTAATGGTTGGGCTTGAACTATTTGATTGTGGTTATCTCTACCCTGGTATCAAGTTTAGAATCAACCGCACCTCTGTATGTACCTTGTACGGGTAACGTATTTACCGGATGGTAACTTGCCGCAATGGGGACATAGAACTCAGTGGTAAAAAGTCCGGAGGATGGGTCAAGACCGATCCAGCCCGCCCCTGGTAGCCAGGTTTCCACCCAGGCGTGCAATTCATGCCCATCAATTTCCGGATTATGACTATAACCGCTTACAAAGCGGGCGGGGTAACCCTCATATCGGAGTATCTGGATCATCATCCAGCTTAGGTCCCGGCACGATCCTGATTCAGATCTGAAACAGGCATTGGGATCAAGTAACTTAGATTTGTAGCTAGTACCATGATCCCACCGGTCATGTATTAAGTTACAAAGTGAGCTTAAAAAACTGGTCCTGTTAGATCGATCAAACTGCTCAATCCAATGGATCATATCTTCTTCCAATGATACTTGATCTTGAAGGTATAAATTGATGGCAGACTGATATTTGGTTTTAGCCGTTTCCTCTACAAAATAATTGAACTGGTTGAATTTCTTGGTTTCAACAGAAAGTTCTAAGTGAATTTCGAGATGATCCGTTTCAGAATTAAACCAGCATTGCTCATATGGATTATTTTCAATATCGATTCTTGTAGACGAGCCGCTTGGGCTAGGGGATACCTTCAGATCAAAACCTTTGACAGTCAAATAGTTTCTCTGCAGAGGATGGAAATAGAGATGATGCGGTTCCAGAAAGACTTTCCTGTCATATTCATATGACGTACGATGCTTTATGTTAAGTAGCATCTGTAGTGATCACATCTTGCTCTTGATCGTTTGCAAAGGCCTTATTGAGGGCATCTGCCGGAAGTTTGTCAATAGCTGAGCTGAGCTTAGTATTCCAAAAATCAGCGATATGGCCTAAATCACGCTCATGAAATCTATGCTCCTGGATCTTGAATTCATTCTTTTTAAGCACTACCGTATCTATCGGGTAATCCACATCGTTCGCGGATATCCGTGTGGCGTCAAAGGATAAAAAGCCGCTCTTTAAGCCAAATTCCAAACTGGTGTTGTACGTCAAAGATCGTTTAAGAATGGGCGTACCAAAACCCGAATTTCCAATGATCACAAAGGGTGTTCCTTGGCCAATTTCAATCCAATTACCCTGAGAATAGAGCAGGTATAACTTGGGCGCCTCATCTTCTTCTAGCTGACCACCCACAATGGCGAACAGGTTAAATTTGAGACCAGAGCTTTCCAGATTTTTACGATCCTCCTCGGCTACGCGTTTTACCTG
>JBCDHA010000575.1:0-2694 GCA_038750705.1 Bacteroidota bacterium | reverse complement strand
TGTTTCCATTATCACCTACTCTTTCATAATCATAGATTCTATAAGTAACATCGGAACATTGCTGGATTTCTGCCAGCATAATTCCTTTACCAATGGCATGTACTGTACCCGCAGAAATGAATACGGCATCACCTCTCTTCAGCTCTTCTCTTTTAAAGATTGAACCCAGATTTGACAGCATAGTTGGGTAATCATCCTTTTCTAACTTTTGATTGAATCCGTTGATGATCTGAGCTCCTTCTTCCGCCTCCATTATGTACCACATTTCCGTTTTACCAAGGCTACCGTGCCTTTTCAACGCCAGTTCATCATTAGGATGAACTTGTATGGACAAATCGTCAGCGGCGTCGATATACTTAATAAGTAATGGAAACTTATCTCCATATTCAGCATATACTTTTTTACCTAAAAGATCTGCTCGGTAAGAATTTATCACTTTGTCCAGGGGCAGTCCACCAAGGTGCCCCCCTTTGATTATACTCACATTTTGCGGGACAGTTGATACTTCCCATGACTCACCACAATTCCGATTAGGTGCTCCCGGCCTTCTTAAATTGGAAGCCAGCTTATTTCCTCCCCAAATCTTTTCTTTATAAATGGGGTAGAATTTCATTGGGTATAGGCCTGCATTTAACTTTTTCATTTGATTTATTATTTACGTTAAGCATTTATTTAATTCATGACAGTTTGAGTGATCTTGCTCTAAGGGATTGCCTAAACCGCGCCTTTATCCAAAGCCATCGAAGATTATTACCTAGTTTTAATTTTAACTTTTGAAATGTCGATGAAAAGAATAGGGCTATGGTTATCACATTAAATGATGCCAAGAAGAGTTTTTCAATACTATGCCCCTCTCCATCACTCAAAATGAGATAGACGAACATCAAACCAACAGACAAAACTTTTAATGCCGGAACCTTAAGTGCAATACTGAAAGAAACGCTGAGAGGAATAATTACTCGACTCCAAAGCGGGTGATAAAAATTGTAGATCCAGCCTATTTTCATGAGGCTCGCTGGAATTGACAATGCATCTTTCATACCCAGTTTGGAACCATCCATATGCACCCATCGGGTTAATGGCTTTTCCAAAAAGATCTGTCTGAAACGTTTAATGGTTACTTCCTTTTTAAGCCTAAGCAGTATTTCCACATCAAACAGCCAGCGCGTTTTAAATTCCTGGCTGAAAAGTGTCGGAATCAACGCTCGGTCAAAAACTTTGGCTCCACACTGCGTGTCCTTAATTTTTAGCCGCGTGATACAAAAAATGATCAAGCGAATCACCGCACTTATAATACTTCGGATTCCGTCCCGCTTTATTTCGTTTTCACCGGTAGCCGCCCTCGATCCGTAGATCACTTTCAGATTTTTCTTTGTTTTCATAGCCCACAACAAGTCGGCATAATCCTGGAAGTCAGTTGACAAGTCGGCATCAATGAAGCCGATAGTTTTGACGGAGGTTTGATTGTACAGATACAAAGCGCCTTGCTGAACAGCTTTGGCTTTACCAGAATTTTGTGTCAGGTTGTAGATATGTACATTTTCATGTTCGAGCGACTTAATTTTTGCCAGCGTTTCACGAGTCGTATCTGAACTCCCGTCATTTACAAAGCATAGTACATTATGCTTATTCTGTGCCGCATAGTCAATAAAGCTCTTCAAGTCCAGACGACTTGATTCGTTATAACAGGGTATGATTATTCCGTTTGACATAACATTTTAATTTTTCTACGATTCGAAGAAAGGTGATATTCAGCCTATTTATTGTTATAATCGCTCTACAGCTAGATCATAAGGGCCAGGCGCATGGGATCATAGATAATTAGTGGTTTCAGACGCATATGCCACTGTTCGGCTAAATGCAACCACTCATCGAATAAAAAAATATGGCTGACCGAACTCCCTTAACATCGCCCATGCATTTGAAGGGAAATCCATATTTATTGTTAATACTGTCGCTGACCATGGCGTTATTATTTCATGGCACCAGCTTCTTTTCCACACTGGAGGGTACGTACGATTTCTATGTGCACGTATTTTTTGGAGACCACTATGCACGATCCTGGTTTGATCCCTGGGAACCACGATGGTATACTGGCTTCAACCTAACCAGCTATCCGCCGTTGGCACACCAACTCATTGCATTGCTGTCCATGTTGGGTGGCTTAAAGGCAGGTGCTTTCTTATTAACCTTTGGAATCATTTTATTGTACGTATCCGGGGCCTATCGCTTTGCCAAACTGGTGACTTCCAATGAAACGGCTGCCGGATATACTGCCTTAATAGCGGTGTTTTTACCTTCGGTAGTTGAAGCACTTCATGTGTTCGGGCAGCTACCATCTATGCTAGGTATAAGTTGGCTGCTGCACGCCCTACCGGAGATCTATTTGTGGATCAGGTTTGGCAAATGGAAGTTCTTTCGAAATAGCATAAGCCTTATTGCGGTTGCGGTGTGCTCTCATCATGTCACTCCTATTTTCGGTATGGTCTTTTTTGTTCTACCGCTCATGGGGACAGCCGTTTTAGATGGTGCCCGCTCAGAGGTAGGTGGATATGAAAAGGTGACCCTTCATCTATTTTTTAAGTATGTAAAAAAGTATTTGTTCAGAATCATCGGCTTTGGACTGAGTACGATTCTGGTAGCTGTTATGGTGATTTTGCCTTACTGGTTATGGTCAAAAAGTGATCCCATCAC
>JBCDHA010000574.1:0-2697 GCA_038750705.1 Bacteroidota bacterium | reverse complement strand
TGGAAAAGCTTCTTTTGCCTTACTCATCATAGAAGAATTGCCCGCTTGTCTGAATTTTTCATAAGCAGCTATGAATATAGCTCTGTCTTTTACCCAATCTTCTTTTCCGGCACAAGTCTCGAAGCTGCCATAGTATAAGTACCCTATAGCTGCATTAGCTTCTTTTTTGCTTGGATCGGCAGCGAGTGCTTTTCTGTATAGATCTCTTGCCGCCGAACCAGACTTTAAGTTGCCAAGTTGTATATACATATCGGCTTTGTTTGAAGGGTCATCTGTAATTTCCAATGCCTGGCTGAAGTATGTTCTCGCCTTTTCATAGTCATCTGCAGCCTTAAACTTAACGCCCAACGCCTTAGCGATTCCAAAATCCGGTTCATTAGCTAAAATAACCTCGCCGGTCTCGAGCCATAAAGGATCATCGGTGCATTTTCCATTCAGCATAAAACCAAAGATTTTTTTAGCCATTTTTAAATTGGAAGGATCTTCTTTGAATTTTGGCGCTAGTTTTTCTTTTACAAAGTCACAATCAATATTTACAAGGCCTACAAGTATACCATCAATTGAGCCTTTATATCCTTTCAATTTATCGACGCGATCAGAACTTTTTTCATTGGCTATTTGGTAGTCTACCACGGCCATTATTTTATCATAGTGATTCAGTATTTGATCTTCGGAAAGGTTTTTCTTGTACTTCACATTGTACTGTACCACACTCATATAGGGAAGGAGCATGTAGTACGGAAGTTTGTTTTCGTTCAATGCATAGGCATCATCAAAAAGTTTGAGTATGTTCTCCAGTTCACTCTTATTGCGCACATTGTAACGGTAGGCATTATACGCCTTTCTCGCCGCTATATCCGCCTCTTTTCCACAAGGCGTATACTTGAGTCGCATGTCGTACATGAGCATTAGTGAGTCAACCAACATCTTTTTTCGCTCGGCGTCTTTTTCTGCGTCAGCTAGTCCCTTGTAGATTTTCTCACCATTGATGTATATGGCATTGTTCACGTCAGGAGCATTTTGTAATATCCACAAGTGGGGCTTTTGAGCTCCTTTGAAGTCTTTGCTCCTCAATGCATCATTGTAAAGCACATTTTTCTCATCAAATGTTGATTTATCTTCAGGGAATTTCCAATCTCCACACTGGGCGTTAGCCATATAGCCCAGCAGCGTAAACGCTGTCATAAGTAAAATTCTCTTCATCATTGTTTTCATTGTTAATTATGAATTCCTTAATTATATTTTCTTTTAATAAACCATTGATCGTTAAAAGTCACGCCCAAATGGAACCTAAAGTATTCTTCCTGGATAATGGTGTCTTCAACACTGCCTCGAACACCATAAGTTAAAGCAAAATCCAGATTAGAGATTCTGCTAACCGGCATGGACCATCCAAGATTAATGCCAAATTCATTTACCTGATTAAAATTACCCTCCAGGTTAGCTACCTGATACGGCGTATTTTCATAAGAAACCCCAAATCTGTAGGTGACTCTCTTAAAATAACTTGTTATCGATGTGGGATCCGGTGTAAGCTCTCCGCCAAGTATAACTTTCACCTGGTCTTCAAGATTTTCACTTGAACCATCAAAGTCCCTGAAATTCGACCATGTCTGAAATCTGGCATCCAAACCTACCATCCACCTTGTGCCATTATTAAATGAAATGCCAAACCCCAGCGCTTGAGGAATTTCAATTTCACCTCTTATATCTTCCAGAGAATCTCTCACAATAGGAATATCCAGTGTTCTTAGTTCAGTAGTTGTGAATTTTTCAGCTTGTAAGTTGGCGCCAAAGTCATAGGTAAGCCCGAGTTTCAGCTGTATTTTGTTGTTAAAAATGGAATCCTTCTTAAAAGCCAGACCACCTGTAAACTGAAAGTCGGATACCGAGACCCTTTCATTTTGACCTCTTCTAAATGTGCCGCTCTGATCCACCAAATCAAAGGCTACGTCTGACTCAATGTTGCTGAATACATAAGCAGCTTTTAAGCCAACAAAAAAGTTTTCGTTGATTGCATATCCGTTTGACCAGTAAAATTGATTGAGCCCTCCGGTTCCACCAGATATTTTTAACGCTCTTTCGCCGTTGGTAGCGCCTGTAATGCTTAAGGTATCTTGCGATTCATAGTCGACATTCGAATAAGGAATCAACCCAACTGAGGTAGTCCATTTCCCTGGCTTCACAGGGAAAGCGGTGGCTAAATAAGCCAGGTTGCCACTGCCGTTGGATTCTGATCCGGTGTTATTCTCGATTGATCTGTTTTCTGCTATAATTGCCGCAGAAAAAACAGTAAGTGAGTTGTAAGGCAATAAGGCAGGATTAATATTATTCAAATGCCAATACGAAGCATTGCTTATGCCAAGCCCACCCATACCTTTGTTATGTGCAAGCCCCATATCGTAAATATCACCTATACCCTGAGAGGTAAAGGGAGATCGACTTGCCTGGCCAAACGTAGTTGTGACAGTAAGTGACATAACTATCACTACTGCTAAAGCAATTATTTTATTAAGCATTGTGCTGTAAAATCCTATTCAATCCTCTCAAAACCAGTTCGGGGGCTGCAAATATGCGAGCTTTAACCTTGTTTTCAAAAAAATAAGTGTCGCCCCCACACATAACCACTTTCAAAGGTTGAAAGGCTTTGGAAAAACGATGAATAAAGCCCTCTATTTCTCCAATAATGCCATGAAC
>JBCDHA010000573.1:0-2699 GCA_038750705.1 Bacteroidota bacterium | reverse complement strand
TTTCCAACCGGAAGAGGAGCAGGCAGATTATGGTATTACAAGACCAGTAAACTCTTACAACCCTGTGTACCTTTGCTTTCACGAGTGGATGGATATCATCAGGGACATAAAAAACTCTAAGTCACTCAAAGAGGCTTATGTAATGACTTTTGTAAGACCTAGCCGTTTGGAAGAGAAAAAAAAGCTATTTCGCGGTGAATGAAATGGGTTAAAGTATTTGATTCTCCTCAAACGGCCGATCTTCAATTCTCTGATACAAATACCCTTAAAATTGTAATAGGTAAAAAAGAGATCTGTCTGGCTAAATACAATAAGCAATATTTTGCCGTTTCTAATCTCTGCCCACATCAGTATGAAAGTTTAAGTAAAGGAAAGATCACTCATTATGGTGAAATAGTTTGCCCTCTACATTTTTATAGGTTTAACCTTAAAACCGGTACGGAATGTCAAAATCGTACTAAGGAACTAACTACCTTTCAGGTTAAGGTGGATAAAAGTGGTTTATTCATTTACTGTTAAACTTATGCCGTAAGCTATGAAACAAAAGTCTGTTGCTGTGTGTATTACCAGCAGAATAGCCTTAGAATTTCCCAAACTTGAATGATACTCCGGCACTCCAGCTAGATAGATCTTCATTGGCAATATCTCCTACATCAAGGTCTGCTCCCTGAACGAATCTATACCCGCCACCTATTGCCAGTCGCATAAAGCGCGTCATATTAATTTCTATTTCAATACCAGGCTCCAAAACAAAAAAGGCTGTACGTTCTAAAACAGAACTTTCTCCATTCACAATAGGTGCATCCTCTTCAGCTACCTCTATTCCTCCTGCTCCCAAAAGTACCGGAAACGAAACATGAATAATCTCTATGGGCGCTATAATATAACCTAGTATGATGCCGCCATATCCTCCATAAAGTTCGAGTTCCTGGTTAGTCCCTTCTAAATCAAAAGTATTGGACGTGACAAGGCCGTAGCCACCGCCTCCAAAAATGTACTTCTTGTTGAGAATTACTCCACCATGACCGCCAATAAAAAGTGCTTTGTCTTCATTAAAGTCAGTTAGCTTTAAATCAAATGAGCCGAAACCCCTGATTTCTGACTTCCTGCTGAAGATGGTTTTCATCTCGTATGCATCATCTTGAGCGTAGGAAATACTGGCAAGTGAACCTATTAAAAATATGAAAATGACTTTTTTCATTATGTGTTGTTATTGTTGCTTTTTTAAAAAATGTACTTGAAAGATATGGCTGTGTCCCAAAACCTAAATTCAGTTCTACGCATACCAATAAAATCCAAATAGGGCTTTATGTCCAAACCGACGGTCAGTGGTACTTTGAGCCATCGGTATTCTATTCCGATGATGGTATTTACACCCATCGTAAAGAATGACCGCTCCTCATTCTGAAACTCCAGAATAGGTGGATTGAACGGGCCGTTGAGTAATCTATCGTTTAGGCGCTCATAGCCCACATGTGCACCCACACCATAGTAGAAATAAAAATCATCATCAAAACCAATATTCATTGGCTTGTGAAATTGGTACAATGTTGTAAACTGAAAGCCCTCATTCCGCCCACTTGCTATAAATTCAATCGCTTGTTCATTTGCCAGGAAACGCTTGTAGGTGAGTCCAGAAGTATGCCCAAGACGTATTCCGGATGAATTTCTATACTGACCGAGGGCCATTACAGATAGTGACAATAATGCTGTCAAAGCCAATGCTATTTTCATGTTTTCAAAATCTGGGAAAATAAGCAGTATGCCAACCAGCTATAATCGCTTTTATTTGATATAGCTCTGATGCCAGACTCAGCATAATGCCCATTTTCATGTTATTATTATTTATTTACCGAGTGTTGCATTCCTGTAAGCCGGATCGCTACTTCCCCTGCGGAGGAGTTTACAAATAGGTATCCGGGGTAGTTATTTTTCTGACCCATAGTGCCCTTCACATTCACGTATTTCCTCTTCTCGTCTTCATAGTTCCTTTCCAGAGTCACTCCTTCCACAGGTAAAGACAGTTGATCTTCCTTGGCGGTAATATCTGCTTGTAAGTAGGTATCCGGTGCAAATTGCAGGTATACATCTGTATACTTTCCTTCGAGGTCAATCTTAGAAAAGCTAAAGGCAATGTTACCTGCTCTTAGCTCCCCATAATTCATATTCAGATCAATGCTCTTTTTAACATTTTCAAGTTCAAGCTTTGAAAACAAACTCTTCCCGCTTATTCTATTTATTTCTTCGATACGCAGCGATTTATCACTTCTTGAATCAATAGTGAGCTGATCCGCCTTCTTTATTCTTATATGAGAGCTGGAGCTTTTAAAAGTGACATCCCCTAAAGTTTGAATATCAGCATCTGTGGTTTTCAAAGTAATAACTCCGGATTTAAGCTCCTTAATCTTTACATCTCCAAAACCAACCGCTATTGTCGATGAGCCATGAATAACATTTGCCCGAAGATTGCCATGGGTGATATTGATGTCACATTTTCCCTTCATTTCACTCAGGTAGAGATCACCAAACTTATTTTCCAACTCAAGACTAATAGTTATTGGCATGTAGATCTTGTAATCGATTTCCAGTTTCGTTTTGCTGAGCAGTGTTTTGGAATAGTCTGAAACGCTATTCCATAGCTCTTTGAAAAACCCTGACTTGCGGTCAAGCATGGTTTCTACTGAAAGGTATTGTCCGGT
>JBCDHA010000572.1:0-2701 GCA_038750705.1 Bacteroidota bacterium | reverse complement strand
GGCGGTTACGTTAAATCGCTTTGCCATAGACCGGCCTGATTTCGCATCCACATAAACCAGATTAAAGGTCATGCGGTCATCTCCTTTCTTCCATACACCGGCATAGAGAATATCCTTACCCATAAACACTTTTTCTGAAATTCGTGACACCATCATTTTGCCATCCTTTCTAATAGCTATGATATCATCAATGTCGGAGCATTCAGTCACGAATTCATCCCTTCTCAGCCCATAGCCCACAAAGCCATCAGCTCTGTTTACATAAAGCCGTTGGTTGTTGGCCGCAACAATTGTCGTATCGATACTGTCGAATGAAGTTATTTCTGTCTTTCGCTCTTTTCCTTTGCCGTATTTCTCTCGGAGATTAGTAAAGTAGCTAATGGCGAATTCGGTAATGTGTGCCAGGTTATATTCTGTCTCTTTTAAGTCTTCTTCCAACTTTTTCAACAGTTCGTCCGCCTTAAAAGAGTCAAATCGAGAAATACGTTTGATCTTGATCTCGGTAAGCCTGACGATGTCTTCCTCAGTGATCTCTCGGTAAAACTGAGGTTTGTACGAGTCAAGGCCTTTGTCAATAGTATCGATTACTGCTTCCCATGTTTCACACTCTTCAATATCACGGTAAATACGATTTTCAATGAAGATCTTTTCTAATGAAGAAAAGAGGATTTTCTCCATCAGGTCATGCTTCCTTATCTCGAGCTCTCTGGTCAGAAGGGCTACTGTCTGCTCAGTGTTAATCTTTAAGATCTCATTGACAGAAATGAAATGAGGTTTATCTTCGATGATAACGCAGGAGTTGGGTGAAATGCTGGTTTCACAATCCGTAAAGGCATACAAAGCATCAATGGTTATATCAGGAGATTGCCCGGGAGCCAGTGAGATCAGGATCTCAACATCCTTAGCCGTATTATCTACTACTTGCTTGATTTTTATCTTACCCTTGTCATTCGCTTTTATAATGGAATCGATAAGGCTGGAGGTAGTGGTGGCAAAAGGTATATCGCGAATAACCAATGTTTTCTTGTCGTACTCCTCAATTTTTGCTCGTACCTTGATCTTACCTCCTCGTAAGCCCTGGTTATATTCAGAAAAATCAGCCATACCTCCTGTGGGGAAGTCAGGATAGATCTTAGGCTTCTTCCCTTTGAGCACATCAATTGACGCCTTAATTAACTCGATAAAATTGTGAGGTAAGATCTTAGTAGACAAACCCACGGCTATACCTTCTACGCCCTGAGCTAAAAGCAATGGAAACTTTACCGGCAGAGTAACCGGCTCTTTTTTGCGGCCATCGTAGGAAAGCTGCCATTCTGTAGTTTGAGGATTGTACACTACATCCAGAGCGAACTTAGAAAGTCTGGCCTCAATATATCTTGGAGCCGCAGCGCTGTCTCCGGTTCGAATATCACCCCAGTTTCCCTGGGTATCTATCAGCAAATCTTTTTGACCAATGTTGACGATGGCATCACCAATAGAGGCATCACCGTGCGGATGATACTGCATAGTACTTCCAATGACATTGGCCACCTTATTAAAACGGCCATCATCCATTTCCTTCAAAGAGTGCATGATCCTTCTTTGAACAGGTTTAAACCCGTCTTCGATAGCCGGAACTGCTCTCTCCAGAATTACATAAGATGCGTAGTCTAAAAACCAGTTTTGGTACATCCCACTAACGGGAATGACATCGTGAATAGTATCTTCGTTTTCGTGCAGTTGACCTTTGTTCTTTTCTTCTTCTGACATTTATAGCATTAAGTTAGAATAAATCTGACTAAGACAATTACTAAAACCACTTTTAGCATGTAACCTGCTACAAGCAAGCGAAGTCGTTTACTCTTTATTATCACCTTAGAGTGGCTTAACTATTTTTAATTTTACCAGTTGCAAATAAAATTAACTGATTGTGGTAAACCAATAGTTGAGGTAAAACCATTAAGATCTTAATTTAGATGATCTTTCATGGGTGCATTTTAAATTGTCACCATTAGCTTTTAGCGCTAAAGTCCTCTTTCATTCCAGTACGTTTTTGAGCATAAGCAGATACAGCTTACCTCTTTTATCTACCGTTGCCAGAAAAAAGAATATTATTTGTAATAAATGATGTTTTATTTTAACTACCAAACAATAAAACAAAATTGATAACCATGAGAAAAATATTGACTGTATTAATAATGTTGAGCGCTGGCATGGCCTCTGGGCAAACCGCTGGTGAGATAATCAAAAATTACTTCGAGGCTACCGGGGGGTATGAAGCATGGAGCAAGTTAGAAAACGTAAAAATGACAGCCAAAGTTAACCAACAAGGCCTTGAAATTCCGTTAGAAATTGTTCAACTAAAAGACGGAAGGCAGAGCACCAGTTTTGTAGTTCAAGGACAGAAAGTATACCAGGGCGTATTTGATGGTGAAACTGTTTGGAATACTAACTTCATGACAATGAAGCCTGAGAAAGCCGACGATGAAACTACGGCCAATATGAAATTGAACTCCAATGATTTTCCAATGGACCTGTATGACTTTGACAAAAAAGGCTATACGGCTGAACTATTAGGTTCGGAAACTATTGAAGGTACTGACACCCACAAAATTAAATTAACTAAAGAACCACTTACAGTTGATGGAGAAAAAGTTGACGATGTGATCTACTATTTCTTCGATAAAGACAGTGGCGCTATTTTAATGGCCGAACAAGAGGT
>JBCDHA010000571.1:0-2702 GCA_038750705.1 Bacteroidota bacterium | reverse complement strand
GTAAAAAAGTAAGTTGATGTTTAGTGTTGGAAATTGTTTTTATGGATACGAATTGTTTGTCTTCCAATACTATATTCAATATTTTTTTTCGAAAATAAAGCCCTATTCCGCCTGAGTGTAAGTAGTACTGCATAAAGACTTCACGTGGTATAAGGACGCCATGAGCTTCAGTGTTTGTAAATAATTGGTCACTGCATTTTTTCTCTTCCAGGAAACTCACCACGTTAGTACACAGATCATTCTTTCTGAAGAACCTTGAAATGATCAGCTTACTACCCTGTTGATATTCTGATGCCAAAATTCCTGCAGAGACGAATAAAACATATCTGCATAGGCGATTAGCAGGAAATACAACTTCTTCTTTTTTGAAAGCAACGGAAGTCAATTTACACTTAATAGCGTCCCATTCGTCATCGGTAAGACCCGGATAATAACGTTCAATGTCCTTTTTAAAAGTTGCCAGTTGTACATCCATAATAGCCTAAAATAGATAATTAATCCGATGCTATCTCTTGAGCTGCCGCTGCTATTCATCAGACTTTAACAAAGACAATTTTTTAAACTACCGGATTCCATATCATTAAAGTATTCGCGAAATCCAAGAATAGGGTACTAAAGAAGTGGCTGGCTCAAGTAGTTGAAGTGATGAGCGTTACCTCGTGTAAGGGTTTTGGAAATTCACCTAATTAAATGTATTCGACAATATGAATAAAGTAGTAAAGTCCTTAGCTCCGATCTTAAAAAGGGCCATACTGAGTGGAAGACTCTTTAAGGCGAAGGCCGAATTGGTTGAGCCGATTGAAGATGTTCTTCCTGAGTGGGATGTTAAAGTGAAAGTTTCAGATGGTTCTGTCATTCTTTTAAACATCTTTAAATCGAAGAAAGCCCTGGCTGAAGACAAAGCGCTACCCGTAATCATGTGCGCCCATCCGTATGACAATCACTTGGTTCCGGCCTTGGGAAAAACACCCCTTAAAGGTGCGCCGCAACAATACAGAATAATTGATCAGGTAGGGAAACCCAAATTTTCAACACTCACCAGCTGGGAATCTCCGGATCCTAATTTTTGGGTTGGCAACGATTACATTGTGGTGAATATGAATATGCCGGGGTTTGCCGGAAGTACGGGAGATGCCACCACTTTTGGCAGGAATCAATCAAGGGCTTATTATGATGTTATTGAATGGGTAGCAGAGCAGCAGTGGTGCGACGGAAATGTGGGATTGAATGGGGTCAGCTTTTTGGCCATCACACAGTATCATGTAGCGGCTTGCAGAGATTACGACAATAAACCGCCCAAAGCCCTAAAATGCATATCTCCATGGGAGGGTATTACAGACATGTATCGTGATTTGTCAAACTTAGGCGGCATTCCGCAAGATGGATTCCCTTCTTTTTGGTGGGCAACAGAAGTTAAGCCTGCCATGACGGGAGACCCAAAATTATTTGTAGAACGACATGGCGGTGTGCCGGCAGAGTGGTTAAACGGACACCCATTTTTTGATGAATTCTGGGAGGAAAAAAGAGCGCCGGTGGAAAACATTGAAATCCCAATTTTGACGTGCGTATCCTTTTCAGATGTAGGGCTCCATTCAAATGGCGCCTATCGGTCTTTTACAGATGTAAAAAGCAAAGATAAATGGATGTATACCCATCGCGACGGTAAATGGGATGTTTACTACAGCAAAGAAGTACAGGAACTTACCCTTAAGTTTATGGACTACTACCTGAAAGGTGAAAAAGATAACGGATGGGCCGAGACACCCCGGGTAAGACTGGAAGTACGCTCCGGCCGAGACAAAATACATGAAATACGTGGTGAGAACGAATGGCCTATTGCACGAACGAAGTACGAAAAATATTACCTGCAGAAAGATAATAAGCTCGCTTTAGGGAAGACCGATCCATCTCATGAAATTTCGTACCATGGAAAAAAGGGAAGCCAGGTTTTTAAGATCACATTTCAAGAAGACACGGAGTTGACCGGGCACGCCATGCTTAATATCTGGATGTCGTTGCGCTCTTCCAACAAGAACCTGGATGACTTTAACGTGTATACCGTCCTGAACAAATATGACAAAAATGGAAGTAGAGTACCGTTTTACGGTACGGTCGGAAATGCTAACGATGTCATCACCCGGGGTTATATGAGGGCCGCCCTAAGAGAATTGGATGAAGAAAAATCAACCGAAGTTATTCCTTATCAATCTTTTAAGAGGTACCGGAAACTACACAGTGGAGAAGAAGTATGCCTGAAAATCCCTTTTCCTCTTACTTCAGAATTTTTTCATGCCGGTGAAACGCTGGAGCTGATGATTGCCTCATACGAAGTATTCCAGAATGCTCCAATGTTTAAAGATAATACACTAAATAAAGGTGGGGAACAGGTAATACACTTGGGAGGTGAGTATGATTCCTTTTTACAGCTTCCGGTAATTCCGAAGTAACAGGCACATGATTTTCTTAATATGTAATATCCCAGGTAACTTTATGTGTGTATACTTTTTAACATCTAAAGTTAATAGTTGGGTACGGAAATGCTCATAGTTTATCTTGTGATCTTTTTTTATGTGCTCCAGTTGGAAGTAGTGAGCTCTGAAATGGGTTGGTAATGTTTTTGGTTGTTCGTCACAAGGGTTAGATTGTTCACCAGCGCAATTCCGGAAATCAAGAGGTCAGTGGTTCCAATTGTGATTCCTTTT
>JBCDHA010000570.1:0-2730 GCA_038750705.1 Bacteroidota bacterium | reverse complement strand
TCAGTGATATTAATACTTCTTGAGTTCACCTTCTGATTTAGCAATTAGCGTAGACACCGTGGCATCGCCCGTTACATTCACTACCGTTCGGCACATATCTAATGGCCGGTCAATAGGGAATATAATGGCTACCCAAGCCGGGTTTAAGCCTACTGATTGCAATACTATAATCATCATGATCAGACCTGCACTAGGCACGGCTGCTGCACCTATAGAGGCTAATGACGCCGTCAACACAATTGTCAACTGCTGCCCAAAAGTCAAATCTACCATATGTAACTGAGCCATAAAAATAACTGCTACTGCCTGATGTAAACTTGTACCGTCCATATTAATTGTCGCGCCTATAGGTAGTACAAAGCTTGAAATACTTTTGGGAACACCCATGTTATCTTCTACACATTCCATGGTTACCGGCAAAGTAGCTGCACTGGAACTTGTAGAGAAAGCCAGGAATTGTGCAGGACTCATGTTTCTAAAAAACTCTTTGTAGGTAATGTTGGGAACAAATAATTTCAGAATAAACGGGTAGAGTATAAAGACTACAAAAAATAATCCTGCCAATAAGGTTATGGCATAAGAGCCCAGACCTAAGAAAATTTCAAAAACCTCCGCCGGTGAATCGGCCATTTTAGCGATTACCCCCGCCAATAAGGCAAAAACAAAGAAAGGAGCGACTTTCATTACCAGATCCACCATTTTTAGAAAAACAGCATTGACTCCGTCAATGAAAGCGATAACAGGCGCACCTTTTTCCTTTGGAATGAGAATAATAGTAATACCGAAGAAAATCGCAAAGAATATTACCTGTAGCATTAATTGGTTATTCGATATTGAAAACACAATATTCTCCGGCACTACATCAATGAGGAACTGCAAAGGTCTTCCTTCTTTTTTTTCTTTCGCGGCCATGACTTTTTTCTCTAAATCGGCCTTTTGTTCTTTGGTAAGCTGCTGAGACTCCTGTTCCTTGGTAAGGTATTCCGCATATTGAGGATCGTTTAAATAGGATTTACCGTCTCTGGAAACCATTTCATTGTCTTGCAGCCAAACTTCGTATGACAACCTGTTCTTTATCCTTTGCTCGTCATCAATATGAGCGCCTGGCTTGACTACATTTACAAAAATGAGACCCACACCTATAGCTAAAAAAGTAGTGGTCATGTAGGCGCCTAATGTCTTACCACCCAAACGGCCGAGTTTGGAAACATCCGTAAGGCCGGAGACACCACCAATAATCGAGAATAGCACCAGTGGGATAGCAATGAATTTTAACAATCTGATAAAAATAACGCCGAAGGGATCAATCCAATTTATGGTGAATTCGTTCCACCCCAACGCACTAGACGTAAAAGCCCAGATAACTCCAAGCACTAATCCGATAATGATTTTAATGTGAATGGGAAGTTTCTTCATAATACCTGATATTACTTTTATGAATGTTTTATTGAGATGAGTTATTTTTTTCCAAATCTAATTCACCTTCAGTAGAGGCGACTACCACAGCTACGGAGGCGTCTCCTGTAATATTTACCATAGTCCTGACCATATCGAGGATCCTTTCCGGGGCCATTATTAGCGCAATACCAGCGGCAGGGATGCCCACAGCCTCCAATACAATAACGAGCATAACCAGTCCTGCTCCGGGTACTCCAGCTGTGCCAACCGCAGCCAATGTGGCCGTCATAACTATCATTATTTGCGAACTTAAGGATAATTCTAACCCCAGAGCTTGTGCAATAAATATGGCAGAAACCCCCTGGTACAAGCTGGTGCCGTTCATGTTAATTGTAGCGCCTAATGGGAGTACGAAGCTGCTGACCTCTTCGGATACGCCTAAACGGTTTTCCACTCTTTCCATAGTAACGGGTAAAGTGGCAGTGCTTGAACTTGTACTGAAGCCTAAAAGCATGGCAGGCCTCATTCCTTTGAAAAATTCCAGATACTTAATTTTCGAAAAATATCTTATTAGTATCGGATAAACCAGGATCATCATAAGGAACATACCTGCTATTACGGTTATAGCGTACCATAGCAGAGCGTAGAGTAATTCCCAGGCCTTATCAGGATTATCGCCGGCAATTTCCACGATCAATGAAGCGATCAATGCAAACACGCCATAAGGTGCAATCAGCATTATGTATTGCACGATTTTTATAATGACCTCGTTAACCCCATTGAAGAAATGGATTACTGGAGCTCCTTTCTCTTTAGGAACTTGTAGAAGAGCGATGCCTACTAATATGGCAAAAAATACAACTTGAAGCATTCTGCCATTTTGAGTGGTGGCAAAAAAGATATTGTCAGGGACCATATCTACGAGTGGCTGCAATGGTCCTCTTGTTTTTACCTCTTCTGCCACAGAAATCTTGCTTTCTGCATTGGCATCATAAAGAGTCATTAAATTTTGCCGTGTTTCTTCAGGAAGCTTATGTCCCGGTTTCATAACCGCCACTAATGATAATCCGATTGTAATAGATATAACCGTGGTGATTACGAAGATGCCTAACGTTTTGCCGCCCATTCTGGAAAGTTTGGAGACATCGCCAATATTTGCAACACCAATAATTAATGAGGCTAAAACCAGCGGAACAGCAACCATTTTCAATGATCGAATGAATATAGTACCCACGGGCTTAACAAAGTCAATGGTAAAGTTTGAAAGCCATTCAAATTCAAGGCAGATCATACCAAAGATTAGTCCTAACGTCATACCTATTAAAATTTGGG
>JBCDHA010000569.1:0-2756 GCA_038750705.1 Bacteroidota bacterium | reverse complement strand
ACTTCCTGATACTAATGACAAGCCCATGGAACTTCAAAGAGAAGCAGAATCACCGGATTATTTCCACATCAACACCCAGGTAAGCCGGGGTTATCGCTGGGGAAGTATTTACCTGGGCTCGGAAAATCTTTTAGGATTTACACAAGACGATCCAATCATAGATCCGGACAACCCCTTTGGCGAAAATTTTGACGCTTCCATAGTTTGGGGGCCGATAGTTGGCAGAATGATATATGCAGGAATCAGATATAAAATAAAAAGAGCAAATAACTAAAAATGAAAACTTTAAGAATAACATTGATAGCGGTTTTAGCCATTGGGTATAGCCAGACCTTTGGCCAGAGCGAGCCTGTAAAAGTAGCTCAAGGCTATAAGATAGATATTAAGACCTCGGCCGTATGCACTATGTGCAAAGAAGCGATAGAATATGATTTGGCATTTGAAAAAGGCGTGAAAAGCGCCACATTAGATGTACCCAGCAAGGTAGTAACTGTGGTTTATAATCCGAAAAAGACGGATGCCAATAAAATCAGGAAACGAATTACAAAAGTAGGTTATCATGCCGATAACCTTGAGCGTGATTCTATGGCATATGAAAAGCTGCCTTTCTGCTGCAAAGATGGCGCTCATGCGGATGAGAATGACCCGCACCACTAAACCCTCACCGTCATTCCTGATGTAGCGTAGCGGAAGTCAGGAATCTCAGGATTGTTGAAGGGACTTTGCTTATGAGAATGAAGTCTCCGAATGAATGAGATTCCCGCCTGCGCGGGAATGACGCTTTCAAGTCTCATAGTTTACAGATTCAACCAATACGTCATTTTAAATGTTATTGCCCTGGATTTTGATTCTCCAAACCGGATGAAACTATCGCTTTGATACGCAAAATAATTGTCCGTATAAACAAGAAACAGATCAGATACAGGAGCAAACCGCCATTGCAACCGTGTGTTGATATTCATATTCTCTATCTGACTGTTGTATTGAAAAAAGGTAGTCAAAAAGAGCTTTTTTGTTAAGGTAAGATCCATTCTGGGGCCAATCAAAAGCAGCGTTTCCGTATTGTATGGCTCAGGTAAAATGATTCGATTTACGCTAAAGTCTATGGTTGTAAATCCGTAGGGTTGGTACCGGTATCCAACAGAACCATTGAGATTCCATCTTGTACCATTAAAAAATTCTCCGGATCGGGTACTCAACTCGTAAAAAAACTTTTTTCTGGCATCAGAATCAAAGCTTGCTATGAACTGATAATTATAATATTCGGAATCTGCCGGCAATTCAACACCATCGGATCGCGTAGGATCAAAGGAATCAAACAAGTAGGTATACTGTCTTCTTAGTCGCATACTAAACCTGGCGGTATTTCTAAAACGAATGTCGTAAAGTAGGTTAACATCCCAGTCGAGAAAGCCATAAGTACTGTTCCCAACCATGTCAAAATCAAACCCGGGTCCATGACTTTGTATCTTTCCTTTTTCAGGAAAAAAGCTATAACGCGTAGTGGAGGCCAATTGACGAATATCCGTGCGTCTCACAAAACCTGCTTCCGGGTTATATCCCTCTCCCACTATTTGGGAAAACACATCAACTGAGAGGTTATAATTGCTGTAGCTGAGACTCAGGCCTGTGGCAAATGCCTCGTTGACGTCCGCTTCCTCCATTGAACGGTGATAGAAAACCTTTCCGTTCCAAAGATTATCTGCTGTTGCCAAGTTAAAGTCAGCTCCTACCGTACGATTAAATTCCACAAAGTTGGCCGCATCATACTCGTTAGTGGATTCAAAAGTCTGCTTGTTCACCAGCAAAAAATTGATACTTGATCTGGCAAATACCTTTTGCTGAGCCGTAAGAACTGAAAAATTATAAGAGGGAAGTCCATTGCCATCGTCATCTGCCGCTTGCATCGACAGGACACCGATCCGTAGTGCATCGTTTACTTTTCCGCTCAATCGTAAACCTACCGGTATGCTGTTTTGAATGTTTTGCCCCGTAGCAGTGTCCTGTGTCACTCCTATCCTTCTGGTGAAGAATGGTCGGGTGCCTCCATTTCCGAAGTTTGAAAAAAGATCGGCATTCTCTAAAAAAAATTGCCTGCGCTCCGGAAAGAATATTTCAAATCGATCCAGGTTAGTTACCTGCCGATCAACTTCAACCTGAGAAAAATCAGGGTTGATCGTTACATCCAGATTTAAACCAGGTGTTACGGCATACTTTAGGTCAGCGCCAAAGTCCAATTTGTCTTCATCCTGGCCCTCTTCAATAAAATTTCGAGCGCTATTGGCGGCTATATAGGGAATGACAGAAACATTGACACCGGGTTTCTCAGTGGGTTTATCCCACTCCATAACGCGGTGCGTAGCCATGTTAATAATCGAAAAATTACGTTGAATCGGGCTCCATGTAGATCTTTCGGCATATTCACTATCAATTCGGTAAAAATTAATATACCAGCTTTCCTGACCTTCAGAATAGCGAAGTGTTTTGAAAGGTATCGCCATTTCAGCGACCCAGTAGCCGTCGTATTGCCTGGCTTCACCTGCCCATTTGTTATCCCAGTCCAGAGAAAATGACCCGCTGCCACTACCGCCATTGGCAATTAAACCTTCTCTGCGAACGCCAAAAGGATTAATGCCAAAAACTACCCCATTGGTATGATCTTTAAAGGCATCAAAGATGACCGTAAAACCGTCATTGGCCTCACCTCTAAAATCTCTCCTGAACGATGGAGTGACGTAATCTCGTTTTCCAGGTTT
>JBCDHA010000568.1:0-2765 GCA_038750705.1 Bacteroidota bacterium | reverse complement strand
TGCCTTTCAAGTATTGCCGACAATCTTGTTCTTTTCTGCGTTGACATCTGTTTTGTTTTATCTCGGAATCATCCAAAAAGTAGTTCAGGCAATGGGATGGCTTCTAACCAAATTATTAGGGATTTCTGGAGCTGAAAGTTTAAGTGTAGAAAGTCAGGAGTATACAAACAAAGCAGCTTCACTAAGAGGCTCAATAATGATCCTTGGACCCTTGTTAGCGCGCTATGGTAAGGCGAAAATTCCAAGGCCAGGTGGTGATAAAATAGGTCGCAGAAGGCTTGATACACACTTTATTGGATTCCAAAACCTGGGCGCCAAGTTTGACTATTCAAAACAAGAGGGGTTCTATAGAATAGACGCATCCGACCTGAATGGTTGCTATATGCATCTTGATGAGGCCTCGGTCACCGGTACAGCCAATATAATTATGGCAGCCGTACTTGCCAAAGGTAAAACTACTATCTACAATGCCGCTTGTGAACCTTACTTACAACAGTTGTGTGCCATGCTGAATCGTATGGGGGCAAAGATCACCGGTGTCGGATCAAATTTACTTCATATTGAAGGCGTTGAACGTCTGGGAGGAACGGAGCACACCTTACTTCCTGATATGATCGAGGTAGGTAGTTTCATCGGCCTTGCAGCAATGACTCAAAGTGAGATCACCATTAAAGATGCAGGAGTAGCGCATCTGGGCCTAATCCCTGAAGTGTTTAAGAGATTAGGCATTAAACTGAATATCAACGGAAATGATATTGTCGTACCCGCGCAAAATCACTATGAAATAGAAACTTTCATTGACGGCTCTATCATGACAGTAGCTGATGCACCATGGCCTGGCTTTACGCCGGATCTACTAAGTATCGTATTGGTTACTGCTATTCAAGCGAAAGGTACCGTTTTGGTACATCAGAAAATGTTTGAAAGCCGTCTGTTCTTTGTAGACAAACTCATTGATATGGGCGCACAAATTATCCTGTGCGACCCCCACCGTGCTACAGTAATTGGTTTGAATCGAAAACAATCGCTAAGGGGGATTACCATGAGTTCACCTGACATACGCGCAGGTGTATCTTTACTTATAGCAGCGCTATCCGCCGAGGGAGAAAGTACCATCCTTAACGTAGAGCAGATCGACCGTGGTTATCAGGACATTGAAGATCGGTTAAGGGCACTTGGCGCAGATATTCAAAGAGTTAGCTAATAATTCTTTGAATAACGAAATCACCTAATTATATTTCATGAAATCAACTTTGACTATGGAATATCTAGAACAAGCAAAAGACCTTTTTACAGCTTATGGCGTCGATTATGGACTGGCATTGCTGAAGGCCATTATCATCCTGATCATCGGCCTGTGGATCATAAAAGCCATACGTAACGGGTTTGGTAAATTGCTTGACAAACGAAATATTGACGACTCTTTAAAACCATTCTTAAAAAGTTTACTATACAATACATTACTGGTGTTATTGATACTCAGTGTTCTGAGTACATTGGGTATACAGATGACATCATTTGTAGCCATAATAGGTGCAGCCGGCTTAGCGGTAGGTTTAGCGCTTCAGGGTACATTTCAAAATTTTGCCGGGGGAGTAATCATATTAATATTACGCCCTTTTAAAGTAGGCGACTATGTAGAGGGTGGCGGACATGCAGGCGTAATTAAGGAAATTCAAATTTTTAATACCGTAATGCTGACTCCGGATAACAAAAAAATAATTATTCCGAATGGGGGATTATCAAATGATTCCATAACCAACTACTCAGCTCAACCGACGCGCAGGGTAGACATGGTATTTGGTATTGGCTATGATGATGATATTAAGAAAGCCAAGGACCTATTGGAAACTATTGTCACTGGCGATGAGCGCGTGTTGAAAGATCCTGTACACCAGGTTGCAGTTAGCGAATTGGCGGATAGCTCGGTGAATTTTGTAGTACGGCCTTGGGTAAACACCGCTGACTACTGGAACGTATATTTTGATATGCACGAAAAAATCAAACTGGAGTTCGACAAAGCCGGTATTTCTATTCCCTTTCCTCAAAGAGACGTGCATATCCACAACG
The DNA here is from genome assembly GCA_038750705.1 of Bacteroidota bacterium. Classification (GTDB taxonomy): domain Bacteria; phylum Bacteroidota; class Bacteroidia; order Cytophagales; family Cyclobacteriaceae; genus Fulvivirga. Next base: position 695 of record JBCDHA010000568.1, on the reverse strand, counting down.
AGAAGTAAATTAATTTTTATCAGGCGGGTCTGTACCTATGGCCCGCTTTTGATTATTACACGATTTAGATACTCAACCACTTTAATGAATTTTACTAATTCATAAGGTTCAATGTACATCATTATATTGTATGAAAAAACAACTACTGATATTTCTAACTGCTCCACTATTGCTATACTTTGGACACTGTAATGGCCAAACCAGTAAGGGAAGCTTTCTCATTGGGGGGTCCGTTAGTATCCAAAATACTGATACTGATGTTTCCGGTATAGACCAAGAAAGTTTTAGCTTAAGTATCAATCCTAACGTTTCATACTTTCTAGTCAATAATCTGGCCATCGGTATTTTATTTCCTTATTCTTTCACTAATGATAAAACTTCCGACAATAAAACTACCAGCCTAAGGGTCGGTCCTCAAGTCAGATATTATTTCATTTTTAGTCAATTAGGTATTTTTGTACGAGCCGGATACAACTTTGGAAAAATTAATTATGATGGACAGATCTTTGATATTATATCCGGTGAATTAATTACTGAAGAAATAGAAGGCGACCAAACAAGTCTGAATTTGGGTGTTGGAGCGTCATATTTTATCAACAATAATATCGGATTAGAAGCAATAGTCAGTTATGATAGGTTTGAGACTGATTATGATGCATTTTTCAATGATTTCACAAGCAAAACCTTGCAGCTTC
>JBCDHA010000567.1:0-2799 GCA_038750705.1 Bacteroidota bacterium | reverse complement strand
CGAATAGACTAATGCCTTGAGTTGTGACCAATACAAAGCGCCTGCGCACATTCCACACGGCTCCAGCGTTACGTACAAAGAACAGTCACTTAAATATTTTGTTCCTAAATGGTTAGAAGCAGCAGTTATCGCCAACATCTCAGCATGCGCTGTAGGATCACTCAATCTTTCAGTCTGGTTATGCGCTCTGGCTATAATTTGATTATTTACCACAATAACAGCGCCCACGGGTATCTCCCCTTCTTCATATGCCATTAGTGCCTGTTTGTAGGCCTCATTCATATAATGGTCATCACTATGAATAGAAAGCACCTTTAAATATTACTTTTCACTTTTACTGAAGACATCATTTCCTCTACCACAGGTTGCCATTCTTCTTTTAGCCTGGGGTGACAATTAAAACTGAAGACCAGGGTCTTACCATTTATTATAAGATATTGCAAATAATTGTATCGCAGAATTGGGTTCTTTGCTTCCAAAGAGGATGGATCTCCATTGAGTCGAGAATCAAATTCATATACGATAAACTTCTTTTCATCAATTTCTTTAATCTCTTCCTTAATTAGATTGACCCTGTCAAATAAATTAAACAGGCTGGATTTAAAAAAACTTTTCGCCATATCCACATCTTCAACTCTCCATTGTGTAGCAGAAATATTTACGCTGAAGTCAGCCAATCTGGAATCAGTAGTGAATGCCCCAATTGGCCTTCTCACAGAGGGGTACCGACGCGACATATCATCTTCAGACATGGCGTATAAATTATCTGGTAACATAACGGTAATTGATTCGCCAATTTTCGTCTTCACCATTTTAGGGGATGAAGGAATGCCGAGCAAAAGTGCGATAGTTATGAAAAAAAATTTAAGCATAAACGGATGTTATTTTTTGAATCTTATTTTTCGGCTGAGAGCTTATTAAAGGTAACTTTGAGGTTTTAAAATTAAAAAATTAGAATGCTACGAACACACACCTGTGGTGAATTAAGATTAAACAATGTAAACCAGCACATAGTACTTTGCGGATGGGTACAACGCATACGCGATAAAGGAAGTGTACTATGGATAGACCTCCGCGACCGATATGGTTTAACTCAACTGATTTTTGAAGAAGGTGCAAGTGATGCTGAACTTATGCAGCGTGCGGCTAAGCTTGGTCGTGAGTTTGTAATAAAGGCCTCAGGCCAGGTGGTCGAGCGCATTAGCAAAAATGATAAAATAAGTACCGGCGATATAGAAATCAGAGTCAAGAGTCTGGAGGTATTAAACCCGTCAAAGGTACCGCCCTTCACCATAGATGATGATACCGATGGGGGTGATGATCTTAGAATGAAGTACCGCTATCTGGACCTACGCAGAAATCCGGTTCGTAAGAACCTGCAGCTGCGGCATAAGATGATGCAGGAAACACGCACGTATTTAGATGGGCAAGAGTTCATGGAGGTGGAAACTCCTGTATTAATAAAATCTACTCCTGAAGGTGCCCGTGATTTTGTGGTGCCATCAAGAATGAATGAAGGAGAGTTTTATGCGCTGCCCCAATCCCCTCAAACATTTAAGCAATTACTTATGGTTTCCGGGTTCGACCGCTATTTCCAAATTGTGAAGTGTTTTCGCGATGAAGATTTGCGGGCCGACCGACAACCTGAGTTTACCCAGATTGACTGTGAAATGACTTTTGTCGAACGCGAAGACATTCTAACTACGTTTGAGGGTATGGTTCGCCACCTTTTTAAAACGGTAAAGGGTGTAGAAATAAATGACATAGATAGGATGAGCTATGACGATGCCATGCGTCTTTATGGTTCGGATAAGCCCGATACACGATTTGGAATGCAATTCACAGAATTAAATAGTTTGGCTCAAGGGAAAGGCTTCAACGTATTCGATTCTGCAGAATTGGTAGTGGGTCTGTGTGCTGAAGGCTTTGCTACTTACAGTCGTAAGCAGCTGGATGCTCTAACTGAGTTTGTAAAGAAGCCTCAGATCGGCGCCAAAGGATTGGTTTATGTGAAATATAACGCCGACGGATCCTATAAGTCCTCTGTTGACAAGTTTTATAGTCAGGAAGATCTGGCGGCATGGGCTCAAGCATTTAATGCAAAACCTGGCGACCTTATTCTTGTAATGAGTGGGGAAGCAGACCATACACGAAAGGCACTTAACGAGCTTCGTCTGCATATGGGCAATGAGTTAGGTCTGAGGAAATCTGATGACTATAAGGTGCTTTGGGTTTTGGATTTTCCACTGCTGGAGTGGGATGAGGATACTCAGCGCTTTCATGCGATGCACCATCCATTTACTTCTCCTATACCGGCAGACTTGGATAAACTGGAGTCTGATCCGGGTAGAGTAAAAGCTAATGCATATGACATGGTAATTAATGGCGTGGAAGTAGGCGGTGGGTCTATTCGTATTCATGATCGGGCGGTTCAGCAGCGTATGTTCACCCAACTTGGTTTTTCAAAGGAAGAGGCAAAAGAGCAATTCGGATTTTTAATGGATGCCTTTGAATATGGCGCTCCACCTCACGGCGGAATAGCATTTGGCTTTGACCGACTATGCTCATTATTTGGAGGCTCAGAATCGATTAGAGACTTTATTGCTTTCCCCAAGAACAACTCTGGCAGAGATGTTATGATTGACAGCCCCAGCCCAATTAATCAGGCCCAGCTTGACGAGTTGGGTATTAAATTGAAATGACTAAAAAAGGCTGTCTCAAAAGGTAGGAAACCAACATTTCAAGTCATTCTAACGAACCACCCTAAGCTTTTCAAACCGTAACGTAAGCTTTCACTTG
>JBCDHA010000566.1:0-2799 GCA_038750705.1 Bacteroidota bacterium | reverse complement strand
GAAATAAGTACTTTAACTGTTCTTCTGAACACCCAAAGCCAGAACGGAGTCTCAACTTTAATCCAAATGATCCACAATTACATTCTCATAGCCTTTCGGAATTTCAGAAAGGAAAGACTATTCAGCCTGCTGAACCTGGCTGGATTATCTCTGGGCATTACCGCTACACTGTTGATAGTTCACTATGTGAAGTACGAAAGGAGTTTTGATACATTTCATAGCCGTGCCGATGATATTTATCGGATACAATACAACGGGTGGCAAAATGGACAGCTTAGTTTTGAAAGCGCTGTTTCAGTACCGATGTCTGCGGCAGCACTTAAAGAGAACTTTTCGGAAGTAGAGCACTTTACCCGCTTTCTTCCCACAAGTGGTATAGTTTCTTACAAAAAACCAGGGGAAACGCCCATTTCATTTCGAGAGGAACGGGCTTTTTTTGCGGATACTTCTCTTTTTAAAGTTTTTGACTTTGATCTGTTAGTTGGAAATACTAAAAGCGCGCTGAAAGGAACAAATAAAATAATTATCTCCCAGACAAGCGCTGATAAATATTTCAGGGAAGAAGACCCGATAGGTAAGCAGCTTACGTTGGATGGTAATGATGCAAATTTGGAAGTGACCGGTGTATTCCGGGATGTTCCCGAAAATTCGCATATCAAATTTGACTTCCTTGTTTCCTATGAAACCATAAATGCATGGACAAACAACGGCTCTGAAACCTCCTGGGGATGGTACGATTTTTACTCCTTTGTACTGCTAAAATCAGGAACTGACGTTAACGACCTTCAAACTAAGTGGGATAACTATCTGGCAGAAAATAGAAGAGAAGCCTGGGAGAGCCGAAATTCAAAGCAAGAGTTCATTTTAAGACCGTTGAAAGACATTCATCTGCACTCAAACCTTTTATATGAAACCTCCCCCCAGGAACTGCGAGATGGAGATTCAGTAAATGCTCTAAGCCTGATAGCTATTTTTATTATGTTCATTGCATGGGTAAATTATGTGAATTTAGCTACTGCCAGGTCAATAAAGAGAGCCAATGAAGTAGGAGTAAGAAAAGTAGTTGGGGCTACGAAAAAACAGCTGATGAGCCAATTTCTTACCGAATCATTCATTATTAACTTTTTGGCTACGCTATTCGCCCTGGTGGCTGTAAGAGTTTCATGGGAATCATTTTCCTCCCTCACCGGATGGAATATTCCCTTAGACTTTTTTACCAATAGTGAGTTCTGGGTTACGGTGGGAATACTATTCATTTTCGGAGCATTTTTCTCAGGTTTTTATCCGGCGATTGTTCTCTCTTCTTTCAAGCCCATATCGGTTCTGAAGGGAAAGCTCATTTCGTCAACCGGAGGGAAGTACTTGAGAAAGGGGCTTGTAGTGTTCCAGTTCATTGCATCGGTATTCCTTATTAGTGGATCTATTATCGTTTACCAACAATTGGACTACATGAAAAACCTGGATCTTGGTGTTGATATTAAGGAAACGCTCGTATTGAAAGCACCCGGAGTTGTAGATTCACTATATAGTTCTAACTATGAGTCTTTTAAAACAGAGGTGCTGAGAATTCCAGGTGTACAAAGTATTAGCGCATCGTCCAGCATACCCGGAGAAGAAAATTACTGGACAAATGCTATTGGCAGAATCTCAGGAGGGCCTGAAGGCCGTACAACTGTCACTAACATGGCTATAGATTATGAACATATAACGCAATTTGATATAGCAATTGTAGCAGGCAGAAACTTTGAAAGGGAGTTTACGACTGACAACGATAAAGTATTGATCAATGAATCTCTAATGAAGGTTTTGCAGTTCGATAATGCTGAATCCGCTATTGGTGAGTTTGTGGCCAATGGGGGCGACACATTACAAATAATCGGTGTGCTTGAAGATTATCATCAAATGTCGCTCAAAGCCAAGGTGATACCTGTGGTGTTTCGGATGACTACCTTAGGGTCTTTCTACTCACTAAAACTTGAAACCAAAAACTATAGCCAGGTTATTGAGGCATTAGACGAACCTTGGACAACGTTTTTTCCGGGCAACCCATTGGATCATTTTTTCCTGGATCAATTCTTCAATAGGCAGTATGATAATGATGATCGTTTTAGTCAGGTATTTACCCTTTTTACCGGTTTGGCTATCTTTATCGCCTCACTAGGCCTGATAGGTTTGGCTTCGTTTATGACCTTGCAAAGAACAAGGGAAATAGGGATACGCAAAGTTTTAGGATCTACCGTTTCCGGTATAGTAATCCTGCTTTCCAAAGAATTCTTGCAGCCGGTTCTTATCGCCATTGTGCTGGCCTGCCCGGTGGGGTGGTGGCTCATGAATCATTGGCTGGAATCATTTCCGTATCGCATTGATGTTGGTGTGATGGTGTTTGTGATCTCGGCCGTTATGGTATTGTTGATTGCTTTTAGTTCCGTTTTCTCTCAAACGGTGAAAGCAGCTTTAACCAAACCATCCGAAACACTAAAATATGAGTAGAGTATTAAAAATAATTATATGAAGTTAGGAGCATTTTCAGTGAGCCTTTGCGTCAAGGACATTAAAGCTTCAAAAGTATTTTATGAAAACCTGGGGTTCGAAGTTTTTGCCGGGGATATGGAACAGAAATACTTGATCATGAAAAATGGCAATGCTTTGATAGGCCTCTTTGAGGGAATGTTTGAAAGCAATATTCTCACGTTCAATCCGGGGTGGGACGAAAGCGCAAACAAACAGGAGTCTTTTGATGATGTCAGAGATATTCAAAAGCACCTCAAATCAAAAAATATTAAACTTGAAGCTGAAGCT
>JBCDHA010000565.1:0-2813 GCA_038750705.1 Bacteroidota bacterium | reverse complement strand
CCCCTTCAATTTACGCCTTATGCCTTTGGTATTGCCAACGTGCCGGTAAATATGATTGATCGGGTAGAGATCTATAAGGGTGTAGTACCTATTCAGTTTGGTGCAGATGCACTGGGCGGAGCGGTTAACCTGGCCTCATCTGAATTTTATGAAGGCATCACGGGCTCAGCCTCCTACCAGGTAGGTTCCTTCAATACGCACAGGGTCACTGCAAATGTTAATTACAGTAATGCTCGTACCGGTCTCTTTGCAGCGGTTGGAGGATTTTTTGATTACACGGATAACAACTATAAAATAGATGCAAGAAGAGAAATTGAAAATGAAGACGGTTCACCAACAGGCCAGTCTACGGTTACAGAAGCCAGGCGTTTTCATGATGCTTATGATGCACATGGTGTTAATCTCATAGTTGGGTTAAGAGATAAATCATGGGTCGATCAAATTAGTTTGGAGGGGTATTATGGAGATTATTTCAACGAAGTGCAGAACAGCCAGTCTCCGGGCCTGGTTGATCTTCCGCTTCTGGGTTTTGACAATATTGTATTCGGCAATCCATTTGGAGATGTTGTTTTTACGAGTAATTCGAAAGGAATTAATTTATTTTATTCCAAAACTCTGAGTGATAAGCTTACTCTGGATATTAAAACCGGCTACAATTACACCGAGCGAGTATCCGTTGACACCAGCCGGTACAGGTACAATTGGCTTGGTGAAAGAGTGGTCAAACCAAGTGGTAGCAATGAATTTACTCCTGGTGAATTTGGATTAGCCAATCACCTGATCACTATTAATGAAAGTCTATTTGCACGTCAGCAGTTGGACTACACCGTTTCGGATGATCATGTTCTGAAATTATCTATTGCTCCCACCTATGCTTACCGTACCGGCGACGAATTGCTGATTGAAGGTGATGATGATCGCGCGTTGGACGATAGGCACTTGTTCGATTTGGTAACGGGAATTGAATATACCTCTCACTGGCTAAACAAGCGATTGGAAAATACGGCCTTTGTGAAAAACTACCGCCAGAACATCCGCATTGAGGTTTTTGATCCAAGTGTGTCAGAAACAAGTATCGATAAACGCTCAGTGAGTAATTATGGTGCTGGAAATGGATTGAAATTCAGTTGGTCTCCACGTTTATTTACTAAGCTGAGTTATGAGTTTGCCTATCGACTGCCACGGCAGGATGAAATTTTCGGAGATGGTCAACTCATTGTACAAAACCCGGAACTTAGTCCGGAGAGCAGCCATAATGTAAACCTCCAATGGCGATACTCAAATAAAAAACAGTCTCTTACATTATGGCAATTTCAGGGTAACTTCTTTTTACGCCGGATTGATGATTTGATCTTTTTACTTGTTGATCAAAACGATTTTGGGTCTTTTCAAAATGTATGGAGCGCTACCTCACAGGGTGTGGAGCTCAGTGGGAGGTGGGAAGGCTTCATAAAAGGACTCACCATTTCAGCAAATACTACCTATCAAAGGTATTTCAATACTTCTGAAACCGGACCTTTTGTGGATTTTGAAGGAGATCGTATACCAAATACTCCCTATTTCTTTGGTAATGGAGCAGCAGAATATAAACGAGAGGATGTCTTCAAAAAGCAAGATAGGCTATCGGTTTTCTGGAATGCCCGCTACGTCCACGCCTTCTTTGTAAGCTGGGAAAGCGCCGGAGTGCAACAATTTAAAGACCAGGTACCTGATCAAACCAGTCATAACGTTGGCCTTACGCACCGTATGCCTATCAAAAAAATCCAAAACGCCCTAACCCTGGAGGTTCAAAACCTTTTCAATGCTAAGATATTCGACCTTTTTGGGGTGCAGCGACCTGGCCGGGCTTTTTATATTAAATCTACCATTCAATTCTAACCTATGAAATCAATAAAAGCTGTGCACTACTGGTATCATCATTCCTGCGAATGCGGGAATCTCATGATCGAATAACCATTTTAACGAAGAGTATATGAAACAAAAAACTGTGAAATAAAAGAAAATCGAAAGACGCAAGCCTGCCGGGAAGCGCGTCCTCGCACGACACACTTCCATATAGGCAGGTATGCCCACCCAAGCAAAGCCCAGGTGGATGACAATTAAACAATTATCAAATACAAAATAAAAAAATGGAATTCTTAAAACTCATAAAACGAATAAACGAAAAACAGGCTTGGAAAACCCTACTTCTGATCGCGACAATCTCCTTTGGAGCTGTGTCATGCGGTGATGATGATGATTCAGACGATGAAGTAGTGATAGCTGAAGAAGCGGAAGCCGGGTGGTTAATAGGCTACCGCACAAGTACACCACAAGGACTGATATGGTATATGGAGGTAAATGAGGAACTCCCTGCTGAAACCGATCAATCCAACGCTGTAGAAATAGGACTAAACGGTGATATTTTCACTTTTAATGGGGGAGTATGGACCTGGAACGGAGATGCCGCCACTATTACTAAATGGGAAGTGGATAGATCCACGCTGGAGTTTTCCGTAACGGGTTTGTTAAGTCTTGCTTCTTCGGGCATATCCGGAAATGCACCAAATGTTTTCTTTTCTGACACGCAAGCTTTTGTTTCTTTTCTGGCAGAAGGTCTTGTAGTAGAATGGAACCCTTCCACAATGGAAATAATTAAGGTACACGAGGTAGATCCTTTACCGGATTTAGGCGCAAGCTTCGGCTTTTATACTGAACAAGTGATATACGCTACTTCTGACGGGAAAATCATGATGCCTATTGTATTTTCTACGCCTAATAGCACTTCAGAATTTCCAAATCCGGCAGGAGCAATGATGGCTATTTTTGATCCT
>JBCDHA010000564.1:0-2821 GCA_038750705.1 Bacteroidota bacterium | reverse complement strand
TGCTTAGAAACAACTTAAAACTAGCTTATCGAAAACTAAGCATGTTATAGTCATTTAATTGATATCCAAGAGTGAATGGTTTAATGATGCTGGGCCTAAAGAGCCTCAGCACGTCTATCATAAATCCCAATCTTGCGGTGTGCAAAGGTTTTTCCCTAACCCTGTGCTCATAGCGCTCTCTTAAGTCACCTTCCAGATCTTCTAGGTACTCCGGGTGGCAGGCAGTACCGGCGGAAGAAGCGGAGCCAGAATCCGGGTGGTCTACTCATCCTTCAGGGTTCCGATTGCATTTTTATTAGCTGCTTGTATCACCGACTTACCCACGGTCAATAGTATTACGGCGAATACTATGAAGGCCGAAAATGAAAATACACTAGCCCCAATATTGATATGGTAAGCAAAGTTTTGTAGCCATTCCATACCCACCCACCAGGTAAATGGTAATCCAAGAACAAACGCTACCACCCCCGTTCTTATAAAATCTTTGAGTAGAATTTTTACTATGTCCAAACTATGGGCACCAAAGATTTTACGAACTCCAAATTCTTTAATCCTGAGATTTATGATGTAAGATGAAAGTGAATAAAGACTTAAACAAGCAATAAAAACAGTAAGTATGGTGAAGATGAACAGAACCCGGGCTGTCTGTAATTCACTTCTGTATTTAGCGTCAATGGTATCATCTAAAAACTTGAAACTAAAAGGCCTATCGGAAATGGTTTCATTCCATACTTGCTCAATTTGAGCTATGTGTGAAGCATTACTACCTTTATTGAATTTGGCGACTATGTATTTCATTCTGCCATAATTACTTTCATTGCTTCGGATAACAAGAGGTTCGACAGTATGATGGAGTGTATTATAATTGAAGTCCGTTATGATGCCTTTAATTTCCAGCTCGGTAAATCGATCTTCACTTTCTACAAGTTGTAATGTCTTTCCAACCGGATTTTCCAAGCCTAATGCTCTAACCGCTGATTCGGTCAGCAATACAGCTAAAGAATCGTTTGTTTGTTCTGAGAATAACTCGCCTTCCAGAAGCTGAAAGTTCAGAGCCTCTGCATATCCATCTCCGATCATTGTGCGGTTTAGTCTCACTATTTCGGATAATCCATCTTTATAATAGTTATCACTCCACAACCCTTGAAACCCTTGAACCCAAAGTGAGCCGGCAGCTTCTTTAATAAAGGGAAGCGATCGTATTTTGTCTAAAAAGGGTTTTGAATAAGTAGGACTACTGTTAAAAGTACCCTCTATCACCATTACTTCATCTTTATCGAAACCTAAATCCTTATTTTTCAAATAGTCTACCTGATCATTTATGATGATGGTACAATTGATCAGCACAATAGCGATAAGGAATTGCAAAATTGTTAGCCCATTCCTGAATTGAATCCCCTTTGGGCTTAGTAAGATCTTTCCTTTTAGAGAGTCAACAGGGCGGTAGGAGGATAGTATAAAGGAGGGGTAACTGCCTGAAACGAATGCGACCAAAAGAGCCAATAGAAAAAATGTACCTAAAAAGCCGGGGCCAAGCTCTAAAGATAGTGGCTTCCCTGTCAAACTAGCGTAATGCGGCAAGCCCAATTTTACAATTGACAAAGACACTAGAAAACTGAGTAGTGTTATGATCAGTGACTCGGTAAGAAACTGGATAATGAGTTGACTCTTCAGTGAGCCTAAAACCTTTCTTATCCCTATTTCCTTCGCTCGTTCATTTGCCTGAGCAGTTGTAAGATTAATGAAATTTATAATAGCTATGCCAAGTATCAAAGAGGCCACTATGCTCAAAATTTGAATAGTAATACTACTTCCACCTGCTTTAAAACCGCCAGGATTATCGGGGTGCAGATAAATGGACTCTAAGGGTATTAAAGAGTACTTAATGTTATTTCCAGCTTCACGATAGGCATCTATTGATGTGTGTCTGGTTTTTGCTATTTCTTTGAACACATATTTGTTCACCAACTTGGGAAGTTTTTGGTTCAATGGATGAGCGGCAGTTTCGTCTTCCAACTTAAAGTAACAGTGTGCTGAATTAAGGTTGAACTTTTCGATGCTGAGCCATTTTATTGAGGTAGAAGAGACCAGGTAGTTAAATGATAAATGGGAATTGCCTGGGGGGTCTTCGCAAACAGCTGTAACGATTGAGTTCTTTCCTGCAGGCGCAATGGGTTTTCCTATCACGTCGATCTTTCCGAAAAAACGTAGTGCAGCACTCTCGGTTAGAACCACACTGTTTGGCGCTTTTAAGGCATGGGCAGGATTACCTTTTAAGATCTTAAGGTCAAATACCTTGAAGAAGTTGCTGTCGGCCAGAACCACACCATTTTCAAGTGTTTTGACCCTTTCGCCTTCTTCATTTTCATAGAATAGTAACTGACTATTATATGGTCCAGCTAGCGCCGTGCCGCTTTTTACTTCGGGATAGTCGTTGACCATAATCTCAATCAAAGCGTATGGAACCGAGGCGTACTTTTGAGTGCTTTCAGGAGTAGTCACTTCCTGTATCATCTTGAAAGTCACCTCAGAATCACTATAAGACTTGTCGTAACTAAGCTCATATTCAGTGTAAAGATGTATTAGGAGAGCACTGGTGAGGCCAAGTGATAGTCCGAAGATATTGATCAGTGTATGCTCTTTCCGCTTAGTTAGGTTTCGGAAGCCCAGTTTCAAGTTGCTTTTGAGCATGTAATACTGTTTGTATTTTGCTTCTTTAAATAATGGTCTAATCATCCCCGGTCGACAAAGTCGGATAACATCTTGTACAAATCCCCACCTCGCTGACTGTAAACCTTTTTCTTCTATCCTACCTTCAAAC
>JBCDHA010000563.1:0-2837 GCA_038750705.1 Bacteroidota bacterium | reverse complement strand
TATTCCTTAATGCCCCTAAATAATCTTTCTGCATTTTTTGAACTGCTCAGAAGATACAACGTTTCCTGCATACTTTCATAATCGGACTTTGAGATGACCACTACATCCTCTCCTTTGGCGCGAGATACGAATAATGGTGCTCGGGTATTTAACACCATATCTAAAAATGATTTTAGATTTTGACGAAAGTTTGAATAAGTAGTTATTTCCATTAGACGAATTTAGTCAAAAAGGCCTAATTTGTACTTAATATTGTACAATATATTTTATCACTCATACCTCAACGAATCGACAGGGTTGCCATTGGCGGCTTTAACTACTTTATAACCTATGGTAAGATAGGCTGCCCCGAAAAGTACCAAGGAAGCGGTTATTACAGTGCCTAAGCTCAGGTGGGAGTGCACCGAGAACATCAAGTCAAGAAACAACTCCGACATATAATTTCCGAGTACTACACCCAATACTAGTGAGACGCTTAATAGAAGCAGCACTCCTTTTCCAAACAATACCAGGATCTGCGCTAAGCTTGCCCCCATAACCTTACGCACACCAATCTCTTTTTTTCGATTCATGATACTTATGGATACCACAGTGAATAATGCGTTGACAGCTAGGAATATCGCCACTACAGCCTGGAAAAAACTTAGAAAGGACATGTTATCGGAGAGCAATTCAGACAGATATACTTGTTGGTTGTCCAATTCCGGTTCATAAGGGGCGTCAGGAAAGTAGTTGTGCCATTCACTCCTTAAATAAGCATCTAATTCACTCTTGTGGTCGCCAACATTCACTAAGAAATAATTATAGTCTCCTTTTACTAGTTTGAATGCTGCGGGTTTGGATTGTTCTCCGCGCCAAAGCCCAAAAGGGTAAAAATCATTGACCACACCAATTATGGTATACTTCCCGGTGTCGATATGCACTTCATCTTGAATTTGCAAACCGAATGTTTTCATAAACTCCTCATTCACGACAATGGAGGAAGTGGCATCGGCTTGGTTAGCATTATTGAAGGAACGGCCTTTTACAAGTTCCATGTTCATCACTTCAAAGTAATCATCATCTACTTCGAACCATCGCACATCGGTCTTATTGTCAAGGTGATTTACTTTAGCATAGGACATACCATAACCAATATGGTGTCTCGCTAAAGCTACACCCTGAACCTTACTGTTTTGCCTGAGGTCATTAACCAAACTTTCTAATCCTGCCGATTCGGATAGGGGGATGCTTATTATTTGATCTTTGTTAAAACCTAAAGGATATTCACTTTGGAACTGACTGTTTTGTACGTAGAGGATACCTTGTACTAAGGCCATGGTGGAGAATACCATTTGCAGGATTAGCAAGATCTTGGTAAATAGATTGGAGCCCCTTAATTTAATTTTCTCCCTAAAAATTTGCTGTGTGGAGAATTTGCTGACATATAAGGCAGGATAAAGTCCGCCTAGCACAGCAACGGACATCATAATAGCTAGTAAAAAGAGCCAGAAGAAACCATTTCCCAAATACACGATCTTCAAGTCGATCCATGGCCCTAATCTGTTGTAGGCTGGCACCAAAAATTCGGCTAGTATAATGCCCATGAGCAGGCTGACAAGTACGATAATAAGTGACTCAAAAAAGAGCTGTCCTGCGATACCTTTTCGTTCCCCTCCCAGTGCTTTACGCACACCAATTTCTTTAACCCGCTTTCCGGCCAATGCAATGCTGGTGTTGGTGAAATTGAAACACGCGACCAATAGGATCATAATCGCCATTACCGTAGGTATCATGATTGACCCTGGGGGGTTATTCTGACCGAGGTTATTCTCCCATGTATATCGAGCCTCTTCGGCCATATCTTTTAAAGGTGTCAAATAGAATTCTTCATAGTGGATTTCAGGATCTACTGAGTTTACATTTTTAATGTATTCATTGATAATCCCGGTCATCTGGGGTACCTCTATTTCTCCCGAAATAAATGTAGCGTGGGTATCGGCACCCCAGTCATCGTTAACATCTTGGTAGATGGACATGTATAAGTCGTAGGACATCAAAGCCTCGAACTTGAAGCTTGAATTCAATGGATGGTCTTCTACTATTCCCTTTAATTGTAACTCGATTATTCTGCTTTCCACCAGCAATTCCAAGGTCTGTCCAATTACTGCCTCAACCCCAAAGAGCTCTTCCTTAGTCTGCGTGGTCAATACAACTCCATTATTGCTCAAATCGAAAGACCCCTCTTTGAGATTGAAAGAGAATAGGTACGTAAATAACGGGTCTACAAAGGCCGATGGTCTTTTTAGTACTTTTTTTCCTATTCTAAAAATCGACTGATCAGCCCAATAACGGGCAGCTTCTATTTCAGGAACCGCTTCCATCAGATTAAGCGCAAGTGGTGCGGGTGTAGTAGCATATTTATGTGATTCATCCTGGTTTTTCTTGATGGAATTTATTTTGTAGATCGGTGCAGCGTCAAGATGTTGGCGGTCAAATTCATTGTGAAATTGCCAGTTAAAAAAAGCGACTAAACAACAGGCAATGCCCAGGGAAAGCCCGAGCATATTGATGGAGATGTAGAGTACATTTTTTCTGGCGTAACGCCAGGCGGTAAGTAAATAACTGCTAAGCATAGTTCTTTGAGTTTTGGCTCAATGTTGTGCCGTTATTAACCCTTCATCGACCGAGCGTATAGGTTTGGACTTCTTTTAACTGCTTTTCTTGAATTCGGAGGGGGTTTGACCAGTGACTTTTTTGAATATATTGTTGAAGGAAGATTTAGAACTGAAACCGCTATCCAGCGCTATGCCCATCAACGTCACATGGTCATGATCCGGGTTTGTCTTCCGAAGTTT
>JBCDHA010000562.1:0-2845 GCA_038750705.1 Bacteroidota bacterium | reverse complement strand
TTTAAAGGAGGTTTGATAAATCGTGTCTTCAATGTCTATTTCTAAATAGTCTGTTGACCTCGTCCATACGAAGAATTCAAGATTTTGATGATAGCTATCAAGTAGCTACACTAAGGATTCTATTTTTGTTTAATAACTCTATAAACTCTTTGAAGTCCGGGCTTAACATTTTTAAATGATATATATTGCTGACGTAGAATCTCTATGGCGTTCAACCTTTCCTGAAATGTTCGTTTGGACCAGTATTCATATTGTGGCTCTTCGGCTCCAAGAGATACCTTCTTTATTGTCTTCTGCATGATGTTAAAGATACCTTAATGTATTCGTTTCTCATAAGTTAGTTATATTGATCTTCCTATGAAAAACTTCCGCTGGAACATTCTCATACGTGTAGCAGCTATAGTGGTTTTATGCGTAACGCTGGCCTGGGTGCTGGTAGAAACCAATTGGTTTTTTACCCCTTTAGTGGTGAGCGCTACCATCCTAATGGTAGCGGGGAATCTCATTTATTATACCGAACGCACTAATAAAGACTTGACCCAGTTTTTACTTTCAATAAAACAGGGTGGGTTTACCAGCTCTTTCAAAAACCAAAAACGGGGCGGATCTCAAAAGAGTTTAAGTAAGGCCTTCAATGATGTGATCCGCGAATTTCAGAAAATAAGCATTGAAAAAGAGACTCAGTATTTGTACCTCCAAACACTCAACGAAAATATCGGAGTTTCTATCATCAGTTTTGATGAAAACGGAAACGTTGAGGGTATGAACCCCGCTGCAAAGGCTCTTCTTAAGAAGCCCTATATGAAGAATATCAGTGATTTGGCCAGAATTGACCAGACCTTGCATACAGCGGCCACGGAAATGGAATCAGGAGAAAAGCGCGTTATTAAATCTTTTATTGATCAGGAAGTACAGCAGCTTTCGGTACAGGTAAAAGACTTTGTCATTCAGGAAAAAGGGTTCCGCTTGGCCCTGTTTCAAGACATCAATGCTGAACTCGACCAAAAGGAGATAGAAGCCTGGCAAAAGCTCACGAGAGTGCTCACTCATGAAATCATGAATTCGGTTACGCCTATCGCCTCATTAAGCACCGCGGTAAATCAGCTTATCTCAAACCCTGAAGCTATGGATGCCATGTCCATTGAGGATAAAGAAGATGTAATCACCAGTTTGAAAACTATCGAAGAAAGAAGCAAAGGACTGATTCATTTTGTTGGCGCCTATAAAAATTTTTCGCGAATTCCAGAATTGAGTATCGACAAAGTAGATATCGCCAAACTGATCGAACGTATTGTTCATTTACTGCAGCCCGACCTTGATCATGCGCATATTGCAATAAACATAGCGGCACCCAAGTTACTGGAAGTTAAAGCTGATAATGAACTTCTGGAACAGGTGCTTATCAACTTGATGAAAAACGCCATCGAAGCGTTAAATGGTCAAGGCAATGGAAAAATTGACATCACAGCCACTAAAAAGGGCGCTAAGAAATGTGAGTTGAAAATTGCAGATAATGGCCCGGGTATCCCCGATGAAGTTTTGGAAAGAATTTTCGTGCCCTTTTACACTACTAAAAAGAGTGGCACCGGTGTAGGTTTGAGTTTTGCCAGGCAGATTATAAAACTTCACGACGGTGAGCTCGTGGTTAAGACTGAAACAGGCCGTGGAACTACTTTTAAAATCATTATTTGACTTGACATCTTGTTTCTATTGAGTGAACGACAACTCAAAAAGAAAAGCTCTTTGCAGTAGTTATTTCTCAGCAAGTATTATAATGTCTTTCGGTCGAATCACCTGTTTATCATATCCCTTCTCTGTGGCATTCGTCATAGCCAAGCCAATCTGTGTAGTATTTACGACAGAATTCGGAGCCAACCACTTCATTAATCTAACGAGCCACATAAAATAATCGTAAACGAACTGGTACAGCTTCGTTCTCGACTTTATACCTCTTAAAGGAATTATAGCCCCGGGCCGAAACATAAATGCCTGCTTAAATCCCATGGCCATCAGGTCGTTCTCCGTTTTTCCTTTCACTCGAGCCCACATGGTTCTTCCTTTTTCTGAAGAATCCGCTCCCTCGCCTGACACGTAGGTAATAGTCATTTGATCATTACGTTTTATTAGCTCCTTGGCCAGGGCAATGGTGTAGTCATAGGTGATCTCCGTGTAACGCGCTTCATTTAATCCGGCTGCGCTCACTCCCATGCACATGTAACAAGCGTCATAACCTTCAAGTTTTGCCGTTTGATTGGAGAAGTCTGAAAAATCTTTCTGCTCCAGCTGGTCCAGCTTTGGATGATCGAGGTCGATATTAGTTCGACCAATACTCAAAACTTTATCAATTTTTGGGTGATCCAGGCACTCTAATAAAACCCCTCTGCCCACCATTCCGGATGCTCCGGTAATAATCACGTTCATAATTCCTTCGTTTTTTGCGATCCGCCAGTTAAGAAGCAATCTGTTCCTCGGCCTGCTGGACCGTTAAATAAATCCGCTTAAAATTTAAGACCTAACTTTCCTACACGACGTTTATATTCAATCAATTAAATTTCCACCATTCCTCAATAGGATGCTCATAACCCAGTAAAAAGCGCTCACCTATATAGGGATTTATCATTGGAATTCCTTTTTTATCACTCGCGGCTTTAAATCTTATAATAGGATCCGTCCATTCGTGAACCGAAAGCTTGAAGGCGCCCCAGTGGATAGGCATAATGAGCTTACCTTGAACATCAATACCAGCCTGAACACTTTGCTCAGGCATCATATGAATGGCCTCCCATGCTTCGTTGTACTGACCACACTCGAGCATCGCCAGGTCAAAAGGGCCGTATTTATCACC
>JBCDHA010000561.1:0-2859 GCA_038750705.1 Bacteroidota bacterium | reverse complement strand
TGGATTTTGTTCATCATATGCGCTATTCACATTCTGCGGAATCACCACATTCTGCGACAGTAACTGAACGGTGGAAACACAAAGAAAAAGTAGTATGCAAATAGGTTTACACATTTGACAAGCTAACGAAAATGCGGTAGTCGTATTATGCCTCAAGTTTTAGTACCAATAGAGGTTTATCTGTAGAAAACGCGAGTGTTTTGGTCAGGCTTTTATGAAAAAAACTGGAAACAAAGTTTCTATGCTGTTTATACACAACGAGTAAGTCAGCCTTTTCCGTTTGTATGTATTCATTTATTCCTGAGCCAACAGCGCCCTTGAACTCTTTGTTGACAAAATCAATTTTAGAATACTGTATAAAACTTTTCAGTTCCTCTACATATAATTTGTATTGATTGTCTCCATCATCCTGGTTAATATGAAGCACACTTATTCTGGAATCAAAGAAAGTAGCGAATGAAATAACATCTTGTATGGCCACTTTATCTTCTTCGGCATAATCGGAGGCATATACCAAATTCTTAAACCCGTTAAAAGTGGCTGACTCGGGAATGCAAAGAATTGGAGCGTTTACTTTTTCAATTACTTCCTCGGTCTGGCTGCCAAAATAAATACCGTTGGTTCTGCTGATGCCCCTGGTTCCCATAACTATATAGTCGTAGCGCTCTTCCTTTACCAATGTCCTTAACTGATCTGTTAGCTCTCCAAGCTCAATGCGATGGTTGCATTCAATGGGTGCACCTTCCTGAGATTCTGAGATCACCTTAGCAAGCGCTGCGAGTCTTGATGATGCCATAGCCATGAGTTCCTTAAATGACTTTCCTACTGCTTCAGCACCTACTAAACGGTTAAAATCACTTTCCGTAAATACGTTTATTAAAGTAAGCTTTGAACGGTACTTTCTAGCAATAGCAGCAGCAAATTCCAACGCATTGATCGCAGCATCGGAAAAGTCTACAGGACAAAGGATTTTATTCATTAAATGCAAATATACTCAAGAACTTAAGACATTATGATATCTATTATTGCCTTTCGAGACCCAGGGATTTTTAGCATAACTAAATCTCCAGGGCAGTAGCGCATCCTCTTCTGCATATGCCACGCCAATCCGAGGTGACATTTCTATCTCAGCTAAGCTTTCCTTACCTTCCTCTATCCACAACTGATCACCAAACAAGTTGGTGTTGTTGTGCTTCATGGTAATGCCTAATGCCTGGCTAAGTTTCCCCGGGCCGGAAGTCAGGGCATAGCTTTTTTTTGATAGCCCTCTGCGCCCGATCATGAACTCAATACCTTCTTGAGGCTCTATTGCCCTTATAAGTACAGCCTCTGCCGCCCCCTCTACGTTAGTGACTATATTCAATAACTTGTGAATACCGTAGCACAGGTAAACATAGGCTATACCACCTTTCCTAAATAGAACATAAGTTCGCTTGGTATTTCTGTTCATATAAGCATGACAGGCTTTTTCCTTGTAAGAATAGGCTTCCGTTTCTACAATGATTCCTGATGTGCGAACACCGTCCATCTGAGAAATAAGCGTTTTGCCCAATAAGCTTTTAGCTACTTCACATACATCGGTATTCGTATAAAAATCAGCGCCCAGCCTTTGGTTGTTGTTGTCCGTCATGATGTTTTATTCGATTATCGCCGACTTCCAACAAATATCTTATAATTTCGTTTTTCAATGTTTAACCAATCTTTATTATTCAATGAAAAAAATACTATTATTAGCTGGTTTTGTATCTTGTGCTTTATGGAGTGCTAACGCTCAAATTACCATTCCTCAGCCTAGTCCTGCGGGATCAGTATACAGTAAAGTCGGCCTTACGGATGTAACTATTGATTATTTCAGACCTAAAGTTAAAGGCCGAAAGATATTTGGTAAAGGATCTGACTACCTACAGCCTTATGGCGTTCTATGGAGGGCCGGAGCTAATTCAGGCTCAAAGCTTACACTGAGTACAGACGTGGAAATTGCCGGCACCAGCGTAAAAGCAGGTGAGTATTTAATTTTTGCTACACCTGGCAAGGATGCCTTTGAGTTTAAGCTATATTCTGATTTGACTCTTGGGGGTAACGTAGGCGAATACGATGAGGCTAAAGAGGTACTTTCAACTTCGGCAAAGGTTACTAAGTTAGCTTCTGCAGTGGAAACATTGACGTATGCTATAACCGATATCAGTGAAGATAATACAAGCGCACATATAGAACTTTCCTGGGCAGATGTTTCTGTTAAGGTGCCCATTAAAGTATCTTTTGATGAAACCATTATGGCAGATATAGCGGCAAAAACTAAGGTGAATCCAGGAAACTACCTGGCAGCTGCCAGTTATTATTATTCTACCAATAAGGACCTGGATAAAGCTTTGGAATGGATCAATATGTACTTAGCGGTTGGAGAAAATTCAAAGCAATTTTGGAATCTTTACATCAAAGCACAGATACTTGCCAAAATGGGGAATAAAGAAGAGGCGATCGCTACAGCTAATCAATCCAAGGAGTTGGCCGCCAATTTCGCCAACGGTGATTTTGGTTATATCAAAAGGAATGAAGACCTTATCGCCTCTTTGAAATAAGATCTGATCAAAAAATACTCAGGCTTTTTGCCTGGTATTCGTCCCGCCTTGGCAATCCAAGGCGGGATTTTTGTTTAAGCAAAATGGGTTCTTGGTGCCGAGCTATTTCGTACCCCAAGACAGAAACCATCAATTCAGTCTCCTTACGGAAGAGTCTTATCAGTAATTCTTACGGCGTGAGTGCGGTGAGTAGGCGCCACAGCAATTTATTTCCTAACACCTTTTCAATCATTGCTATGCCCAAATAGCGTTATTGTTAACGTTTTCTTTTCACCCTGGC
>JBCDHA010000560.1:0-2864 GCA_038750705.1 Bacteroidota bacterium | reverse complement strand
TGGCATGTAGATCTTGTAATCGATTTCCAGTTTCGTTTTGCTGAGCAGTGTTTTGGAATAGTCTGAAACGCTATTCCATAGCTCTTTGAAAAACCCTGACTTGCGGTCAAGCATGGTTTCTACTGAAAGGTATTGTCCGGTTTGGCTGAAGTCAATATCCACACGCGATAACAGTTTGCGCGTATCGCTATAGTCTTTACCATGAGCGGTTACCTCGGCTATTACCTGTATGGAATCCTTATCCCAGGTGTTGATAATTATTTGGCCGTATTTATTGGTAATCTCAAAGTAGCTATCAGGTGCCACCCTAAAGGACCGTTCGTAAGTCTTTGATTCCTGGGTATCGTTTTTTGGCTTGTCAACAGCAAGAGCCGAGGCGCAAAAAGCAAGAAACAACAGACTATATACTAATTTCATTGTCAAGTTCATTATCATGTTCCTTTATCTCCATTAGTATTTGCTCTAGTAATTGAAGCTTTATGCGGTAATTCGTAATCATGGCATCGATCACCTCTTCATTAGCTGCATTATCTTTTAGATCCAACTTTAACTCTTGGTAAGCGCTGTCCAGTATAGCAAGATTGTCGAGCACCTCCGGGTCTATGGCACTATTAGTCGATTTAATCAATTGCATCTTCTCAGCTACCTGTTGTGAGTAGAAGAATTCTGTTTCTGCTAGTTCCGGTGACAGGTCATGCAAGGCAAACCCATCGGAGTATGGATTAGAATTGTATTCGTAAACTATCCATGAAATACCTACTGCCATAACTACCGCAGCCGCTATTCTGGTATAAATCTTCCATGGACTCAACCGCTTCTGTTTGTCAAGCTCTCCGGCTATCCCCTCCCAAAGGGCATCTGCATCTACGTTATAGATATCAAAATCAGCCCTTTCCTGTCCGACACGATTTTTTAGCCTGTCTTCCATTTAATTTTTGTTTAATCGGCAACTCCTGAATGTTCCAAAAGCTGTCTTATTTTACTTTTTGCCTTACTATATTGTGCCTTGGATGTAGCTTCACTCACACCAAGTATTTGTCCTATTTCTTTATGATCATACCCCTCAAAAAGGTAGAGATTCAATACAGTTCTACAACCTTCTGAAATCTTATCAATAGCCTGCATTATTCGCTTTGCTTCAAACTCTAAAAACCCGGAATCCGCCTCTTCCTCATCCTTAAAATCATCGTTCTCATTCAACTCCTCGGTCATCAACTTCTTTTTTTTGAGTGCGTTCAGGCAATGATTTATCACTATCCTTTTCAACCATGCACTAAATGTAACTTCGTGTTTCAGTTTATTAATACTGGTAAATGCCGTAACAAAAGCTTCCTGCAATACATCTTTAGCTTCCTCTTCATCGCCCATCATGCGCCTGCAAATGTTAAACATAGCCTGAACGTACAGCTTATACAGCTCGTTCTGTGCTTGCCTGTCTCCTTGCTGGCTGCGCTGAACCAGGTATTTATGTATAGTCTGCTGTCCGGACTCCACCTATATTTTGACCTCGGTATAAAGGACAACCTGTAGTGAAACAGGTTTCCGTTCTTGAGATATTTTTTGGTTTGTTCTTTATACGAATTTAGAAACCTTCTTTTTTATATTTGGACAAGCGGCTGGATAGGCTGTATACCGCACTTTAAATAATGCTCAATGATAGCTCCGTTTCACTTGGCTTTTCCTGTAAACAACCTCGAGGCCGCAAGGAAATTTTATACCGAAGTACTACAATGTGAGGTCGGACGGTCATCCGACCGTTGGATTGATTTCAATCTTTATGGGCACCAGGTAGTGGCCCACCTAGCTCCTGAAGAATGTGGATTAGCCCAAACGGGAGATGTAGATGGGGATCAAGTACCGGTTAAGCACTTTGGTGTTATTCTGGAGTGGAGTGATTGGGAATCGCTGGCAGAAAGGCTTGAAAAGCTGGGCGTTCGGTTTATAATAGAACCTCATGTTCGCTTCAAAGGCGAGGTTGGTGAACAGGCCACTATGTTCTTCCTGGATCCCAGTGGAAATGCCTTAGAATTTAAGTCTTTTAAGGATATGAGTCAGATTTTTGCTAAATGAACTTGAATGGGAAAAACATTAATTATTTCATTAATCATATTCTTATGCTTTCCCTGCTTCGCCCAAAGCTTGGAAAGTGACAGTATAAAAAGTGTCTCTACAATTCTTGAGGACCCAGCTATACCCAGTGGTGGTTACGACGGTCTGTATGCTTATTTCGAGGAAAATATCAGATTTCCGGAATCAAAAAAAAAGAGAGTAAATGGCAAAGTACTAGTCCAATTCACAATTGATGAAGATGGACTGGTTATTTCGGAAACAATACAGATTGTATCTGGTGATCGCCTGTCTCAAAATTTTTCAGCTAAAGGTGTGCTGACTGATTCTCTATTTGAGCAAGAGGCCATTAGATTAGTGCAACAAATGCCACCATGGAAACCTGCTTACAAGATGGGAAAATTAGTCAAACAAACAACCATTGTGCCCGTAAGATTCAAGTACAACCGAAAAACTAAACGGTAAAAAACTCCTCCAACTCTCTTAATGTTCCAGCACTCGTTGCCATGTCTTTAACGATCTGTCCTTTCTCAAGCACGACTATACGTTCACAAACTTCCGTTACATGATTCAAATCGTGGCTAGAGATCATCAATGTAACCTCGTGCTCGGTTTTGTATTGAATAAAAAGCTGCTTGAGACGGATTTGTGTAGTCGGGTCAAGGTTAGCGAAAGGCTCGTCTAATACCACAACCTCGGGCGTACCCAGCAGGGCGGCCGCAATACCTACTTTTTTCTGGTTCCCTTTTGACAAGTCGCGAATGAATTTCTTCTTACCAATAATCTCATCGTTAAAT
>JBCDHA010000559.1:0-2869 GCA_038750705.1 Bacteroidota bacterium | reverse complement strand
GGCTCAATGGGTGTTCCTTCTTTACACATCCAATAGATCATCCAAAACATATTTCAATTCGTTCATTCTGCCTTCTAGTGCGGCTTCGTATCTATCACACCTATTGTAAACTTCTGGCCTCACGGTTTCAAGAAAGAAATTTAAGACCTGATATTACGCACTGTTAGAATACCAATTCTTGTGCATACCGAACTTAATTGTGACGAGTTGATCAAACGCTTTTTTTTGATCTGAATAAATTCGGGTTTAACAGAAACCATCGTTGAAGCATAGATATGATTTCATCTTGATGGTTTAAGTTGGATGAAGTAAAACCTAGGTGTTGTTTTTCAATGATCGGCGATAGTTCTTTGCCGCTGACCTTCTTTGGTAGGTCGTGATAATGTAGGAATAGTAGCGGTCAAATCAGAAGTTGCCAAAATGAGAAACCCGGCATTATTGCCTTTGTTTTTGAAGACTGGTTTGCATTTCTGAGGATTGTCTTTTTGAACTTATGGAGTTTGCAGGTTTGGAGCCGCCGGTCAGGTTTTTCCACAGCGCTTTGTACAGGGGCTGGTACACCCGAAAAAGGGCAGTTTAAGATGACAACAAACGAGGTATAATGCTCACTACTTTTAGTGATATTAAAATCACTAGCATTAGCGATTGAATAACCTGCTAAAGCTATTCAAATTTGCACCTTTTTAGAATTTGTCTAAATAAAACATAAAGTGAATTTCAAAACAACGGTGCTCGTCACTGTTTTATCCCTTAACGGGATAATATCAAAAGCTGCTGATATCACCGGGCGTGTGTACGAGTCGGCTAACAAAAAACCGCTTCTAGGGGCTACAGTAATTGTAAACGGTACAACTACCGGGGCCGTAACCGATGAACAAGGCCGGTATACCATTAAAAATCTTGATGATGGCACCTACACATTAGTCATATCCTCCTTAGGGTATAATAAAGAACAGAAAACAATTTCAATCATAGGTAACAAGCCATTAAAGCTTGACTTTTATTTGACGGAAAATGTTGAGGAGCTCGAAAGTGTTTTAATTACAGCTAAATCTGAAAGTACGGTAATATCCGAAAATCCGATTCAGATTGTTTCACTAGATGCTTCTGCAGTAAGAGTAACACCCATTGATGCCCAAACCATGTTACGCCGATCAAGTGGAGTTCAGATACGGCAAAGCGGGGGGGTAGGCTCGGAATCAATGGTAAGCCTGAATGGCCTGACCGGTAACGCTGTTCGTATTTATTACGACGGTATACCCTTGAACAATCTTGGTGGAATAATCAACATCAATAACGTTCCGATTAATTTAATCGACAGGATTGATGTGTACAAGGGTGTAATGCCCATTTCTGTGGGAACGGATGCACTTGGAGGCGGAATCAACATTGTCACCAGGGAAATTAACAATGATTTTTTAGAGGCGTCATATGAGTTTGGATCCTTCAATACGCACAGGGCATCATTTATAGGAAGAAAAGTATTGAATAATGGTCTGGTCTTAGGTATTAACCAATTCTTTACGCATTCAGATAACAATTACCGTATGGAAGATATACAGAATGATTCTTATGTTGAAGTAGCCAATCCGTTTGGGGGTACACGATTTGACATTGTTCGCGAGACCGTTGATGTTCGCAGATTTAACAATCAGCATACTTCTTCAATATCCGAGGTTAGTTTAGGATTGAACAACAAAAGCTGGGCAGATCAATTTAAGATCAAGGGGTTATTTGGTTATCGCAGAGACGAGATTTTACATGGTATCGCCATACAGGCAGGGACAAATCCAGCAGGAGAAGCTAATCAGGACGGCACAACCTTAATGGGTATCATCAATTATGGCAAGAGATTAGGGGAAAAATTAGACTTGCGTTATTATGGCATGATCGCTCGTAATGAAACTAATGTTAACGACTCTACCCTAAACCTTTATAACTGGAAGCAGGAAATAGCTCCTTTCCCACGGACAGAAGGAGACGGTTTTGGTGAAGTAATAGGCAATCCAACTGCCCGGGTAACAAATGAAACCATGAGCGTTCATCGAGCACTATTTGATTATAAATTAAATAAAAACCATAGTCTGTCTGCGTCTACATTCTATAGCTACAATAGAATTTCAGGAACGGATCCCTTTGGATTAAGATTAAATATTGAGGGCGAAGAAATAGAACCGGCGGCAGAGCCTTCTAATTTTCACACGGTTATCTCCGGCCTTGGATGGACAGGACACTGGTTAGATGAGAAACTGGAGTCTATCCTGTTTGTTAAATCGTACAATTTTAGAGCCAGGGCCGTTAACCTATCCGTATTTGCAGGGGCCAGTCAGCTGGTTTTTTCTGAAATAGGAGGTGATAAGCCAGGCTTTGGTTTGGCGTTGAAGTATAAAATTACGGATGATCTTTTCGTAAGGTCCAGTTTCGAACGCACAGTTAGGATTCCTACAGTTGCCGAGGTATTTGGAGATTTCATACAAATTAGAAGTAATTTTGGCTTAGAACCTGAAGAGTCCATGAACTATAACCTTGGATTTAATATAGGTAAAATCACGAATGATTTTGACATTTCATTTGATCTTAATGGTTTTTACAGAGACCAAAATAATCTCATCAGATTAGCGGTTCAAGGAGCAGGAACTAGCGCAGTTTATCTTAATGAGGATAAGGTTGTTGCTAAAGGGCTGGAGTCAACACTGAAGCTGGGGTGGTCAAATAAATTTTCAGTGACCCAAAATTTAACGTACCAAAGTATTGCGCTCAAGGAAGTTGACGAACAAGGTCAGGAGGAATTCATAGGAGAGCAAATACCCAATATACCCACGTTGCTTTACAATATGCAATTCTCTTTTAAAGTCCCATTATTATTTGG
>JBCDHA010000558.1:0-2871 GCA_038750705.1 Bacteroidota bacterium | reverse complement strand
AGGTACCGCATCCAGGAACTTTACCAAGGCCATTTTTAATCCGGTTGCTTCACCTACAGGGTATTTCTTGACATACGCCCAGACCCCGGCTACCAACATTAAAGATAAACCAACAACCAGGCCGGGTAGGTAGCCTGCTATAAAAAGCGCTGCTATGCTCACCCCGCCGCTTGCCAATGAGTAAATGATAAGAATGTTACTCGGTGGAATAATTAATCCTGTAGTAGCACTTGTAATATTTACCGCTGCACTAAACGGTCTGGAGTAGCCTTCTTTTTCCATACGGTTCACCATGAAACCACCAATGGCAGATGCTGCGGCGACGGCCGAACCCGATATGGCTCCAAACAGCATACAAGCCAGGATATTTACAAAGGCCAGACCACCGGGAAGCCTGCCCACCAGCACTTTTGCAAAATCAATCAGCCTTTCAGCAATCCCGCCCTTATTCATCAATTGCCCGGCCAATATAAAAAAAGGTATGGCCAGTAAAGCGAAACTATCCAAAGCCGTAGCCATGCGCTGAGCCAGTGTAGTGAGTGATGGCATCGTTGAGATGCTAACAAGCATGGTAAATAACGATGACAAACCTATGCTGTAGGCAATGGGTACACCTACCGCCAACAACACGAGGAAAGAACAAACGAGAATACCGACTTCAATAAAATCCATACTACTTTAATTCAGTCAGTTTAGTATGAATATTAAATCCCGAGTAGGTAATGATAAACAGGCCGCTCAAGGGCACACAGATATAAATGTATCCTAACGGGATGCTTAAACTCGCAGATTTTTGCTCCAGTAAAAAGGTGAGATATACCAGGTTGGCCCCACCTATCAGCATTACGGGGAAAGCAAATAATATGATAGCAACATTGATAAATACGTCGAGCTTTTTGCGGTTGAGTTCATTCAGCTTATTTGGAAGTAATTCAATGGCCAGGTGTTGACCTTTTCCTGATGCATAGGCGGCACCCAATAACCCTAACCAGATCAATAGGAAACCGGCAAGTTCATCTGTAAATGTACTGGGGTTACCGATCAGATACCTGGATGCCACCTGCCAAACCACATCAAATACCATAAGCACCATTAGTATAATTAGAACTCTTTCAAGTATAGCGTCCAATGCTTTTCTCATAGGGCCTCCTCCTTTGCATGGGATGATTGTATTCGTTCGATGAGGTCTGCTACCTCCTTTTCTTGGCGATATTCTTCATACATTTCTTTCACCTTCTCTGCAAAGGGTTCTTTAGGGGGATAAATAATTTCAACGCCGGCTTTTTGTACTTCAGCCAGACTTTCTTTTTCAGATTCCTGCCAAAGTTTTCGTTGATATTTAGCAGATGTCATAGCCGCTTTCCTGAGCCATTTTTGTTCCTGGCTGGTAAGCCTGTTCCAAGTAGCTGTCCCTATTAACAGCACGTCGGGTACTGCGGTATGCTCGTTGATAGTATAGTATTTGCATACCTCGTAGTGGCGCGAAAAGTAAAAGCTTGGGGGGTTATTTTCAGCTCCATCGACAACGCCCTGCTGTAGGGCTGTATAAAGCTCACCCCAGGAAATAGGTGTAGGTGAGCCTCCGAGTTGTTCAACCATATTTACGGCGGTTTTACTTTTTTGAACCCGGATCTTAAGACCCCTCAGATCCGCCGGGGAATTGATCGGTTTTTCTTTGGTGTAGAAGCTGCGGCTACCGGCGTCATAAAAACACAGGCCTTTAAGTCGGTACTTTTCACCTTCGTCAAGGAGTTGCTGACCTACATCTCCGTCAAGAACTGCATAACCATGCGCCCTATCCCTGAAGATATAGGGAAGGCTCAGTACTTGATAGTTCGGAGCAAAATTTTCCATTACAGCGGCTGAAACCTTTGTGATATCCAGGCTGCCTATTTGTAGTAACTCCAGGCACTCCCTTTCAGCACCGAGCTGACCACTTGGATAGATGGTCAGCTTGAGTTTACCGCCTGATTCTTTTTCCAACTCCTTGGCCATGAAAACCATTCCCTGATGTACAGGATGGGTAACGTCTAAACCGTGAGCCAGGCGCAGCACCGTGACGCCTTCTTCGGCTTGACAGCTTACAAGAATCAGGAATATACAAAACGGGATAGATGATCTAAGCGCCTTTATCATTTACATTTTTTAATGATCTCTAAGGTGTTTTTAACCGTTTCAGTTAGTCCCGCAAAGTCTTTATTTGCCAGCACCTCTTTTGAAACAAGCTTAGAACCCATACCTACACAGGTTACGCCTGCATCAAACCATCCTTTCAAGTTTTCTTCCGTGGGAGAAACTCCTCCCGTAGGCATTATATTGGTCCAGGGGCAGGGCCCTTTTATCGCTTTCACGAAACCCGGTCCATAGGTTCCTCCCGGAAATAACTTCACTAATTCACAACCAAGCTCTTCCGCTCTGGCCATTTCAGTTAATGATCCGCATCCGGGTGACCATAAAACCTTTTTACGATTGCAGACCAGGGCGATGTCCTCTCTCAGGACCGGTGTTACCACAAAATTAGCCCCCATTTGCATATACAATGATGCCGCGCCGGCATCAGTGACTGAGCCAACGCCCAGTATCATTTCCGGTAGTTCCTGTGCAGCAAACTTGTTCAGCTCATTAAATACTTCATGGGCGTAGTCACCGCGGTTAGTAAATTCTAATAATCGCGCACCGCCATCGTAACACGCTTTTAACACATGCTTACTCAGTTCTATATCCGCATTGTAAAACAGGGGCACCAGTCCTGTTCTCTGCATTTCATTGAAAACATGGATTCTTGAAAATCTAGCCATGAAAAATACTTTTAACGTTTATTGATTCAACTACCTGGCTACACGACCGGATGCGTCTCCACCCATTAACTTT
>JBCDHA010000557.1:0-2878 GCA_038750705.1 Bacteroidota bacterium | reverse complement strand
TAAACATGGATGCCGTTGTACATTTTATTGATATTATGCCCACGGTGGTAGAGTTGAGCGGGGCTACTTATCCTGAACAGTTAGATGGAGAAAGGATCGCTCCTATGAGAGGGGAGAGCTTAGTAGCCGCTTTTCAAAACCCCTCACAGGAAAGAAAAGACCCTTTATTTTTTGAGTGGGAAGACGGTCAGGCCGTGCGGTATGAAGATTGGAAACTCGTGAGAGAGGGGAAAGAAAGCAATTGGGAGCTTTATCAGATTAATATCGATCCAACGGAAACCACAAATGTTTCCTCTGAATTTCCGGAGATTAAAGAGCATTTGTTAAGTGAGTTTACAGCGTGGAAAAAGTCAGTAATCCAATGAGAAGTGAGTTGATTTTAATTTTTACCGGCATTTTGCTTTGCTCGTCCACAGCATTTGCACAAGAATGGGAATCCATTTTCAATGGTAAGGATTTGAGCGGCTGGATACTAAAAGGTGGAGATGCTGAGTTCCAGGTTGTTGAAGGAGCCATTGTGGGCACAGCCCTGATGAATACACCAAGTACCTATCTTTGTACGGAGAAAGAATATGACGATTTCATACTGGAATTCGAGGTATACCTTTCAAACGAGTTAAATGCAGGCGTACAATTTCGTTCAGCGGAAGCGGATGATAAAGGAGTCTATGGGTATCAATGTGAAATCGATCCGAAGAAAAGGAAATGGACCGGAGGAATCTATGACCAGGGAAGAAGGGGATGGCTTTATCCGTTGAGCAGAAATGAAGCCGCAAGAGATGCCTTTCAAATGGGTAAGTGGAACAAATTTAGAATTGAGGCCTATGGAAATCAGCTAAATACGTACGTTAACGGAATACAGTGCAGCCGCTTGGTAGATGACCGGTCAAGTGAAGGATTTATCGGTCTTCAGGTGCACAGCATTGGAGACACTAATAAAAAAGAAGGGTTTACGGTCAAGTGGAGAAATTTCAAGATACTCACGGAAGAGGTAGAAAAGTATTTAAAATTGGATCCCAGCGTTTCAGAGATAAGTTTTTTAAAAAATGAGCTTACAGACTGGGAGAAGAGAAATGGGTTTCGTCTTTTATGGGATGGGATAACCACCCAAGGGTGGAGAGGAGTTAATTCAGAAGATTTTCCCCTTCAGGGCTGGAAAATTGAAGAAGGCGTGCTTATAGTGCTGGCTGATAAAACAAATTCCAAAGGAGAACACATTGTGACGATGGACCGGTTTGGCAATTTTGAGCTGGAGCTGGATTTCAGTGTGACCCATGGAGCAAACAGTGGCATCAGGTATTTTGTGAATGAAGCGCGTACAGTGAGCGCCTGCGAATATCAGATTTTGGATGATAAGAAACATCCGGATGCTGGTAAGGGGATTAATGGCAATCGGAAATTGGCCTCCTTGTATGATCTTGTGGCAGCGAAACCTTTATCATCAGGAGTAAAAAAAGATCCTTTCAAAGGAGTTGGAACTTGGAACAGGGCAAGAATTGTATCAAATAACGGGAAAGTGGAGCATTGGCTTAACAATGTAAAAATGGTTGAATATGACCGGTACTCTCAAATGTTTAATGCATTAGTGCTCTACAGTAAGTATTCCGGGCATGAGAATTTTGGCCGATGGGACAAGGGTAACATCATGTTGCACGATCATCATGATGAAGTGAGTTTCAGAAGTATAAAAATCAGAGAACTGAATGATTAGATGAAAAGAAGACAATTTATAATTACTGGTTTATTGGGTACGGGCAGTATACTTTATACATGTGGGAATACCAGCACCAGCCGGGCCAAGCGCGACCCTTTAAGGTTAGGGATAATAGGTACCGGAAACCGGGGCAAGGGCTTACAGCGGTTCATTAAAGATATAGAGGGAATTGAAGTTGTAGCATTGGCCGATATACTTCCATTCAGGCTGGAAGAAGCACAGGCGCTGGATCCTAAGGCGAAGACCTACGGTGATTACAGGCAATTACTTGATGATGATCAGGTCGATGCTGTCATCATTTCCACTCCTTTCTTTAATCATCATGAAATAGCCATTGACGCCCTTGATGCCGATAAGCATGTGTATTGCGAAAAAACGATGGTCAAAGGAATTGCCAATATTCAACCGGTCATTAACAAATCAAATCAAAAAAAAGACCTGGTGTTTCAAACAGGTCACCAGTATCACAGCAGTCCGCTTTATAAGAAGGTTAGAGACATTATACGAAGTGGATATATCGGAG
The DNA here is from genome assembly GCA_038750705.1 of Bacteroidota bacterium. Classification (GTDB taxonomy): domain Bacteria; phylum Bacteroidota; class Bacteroidia; order Cytophagales; family Cyclobacteriaceae; genus Fulvivirga. The sequence continues at coordinate 641 of JBCDHA010000557.1, read as the reverse complement.
AAGTAACCGCTTACCACTGCCAGTGGAATCGTCAAACCGATTGGAGAAAGCCGGTACCTGACCCAAAATTCGATAGAATGATCAACTGGAGAATGTATCGAGAATATTCCGGAGGGCTTACAGCCGAACTAATGTCACATCAAATTGATTATATCAATTGGATCACTGAAAGTCATCCGTCCAGGATGAGTGGTTTCGGAGGGATAGACCATTATAAAGATGGCCGGGAGACTTTCGATAATGTTCATCTGCTCATGGAGTACCCTTCAGGCTTGGATGCGACCTTTACCTGCACTACAACTAATAGCCAAAATGGCTATGAAATAAGAGTTTTGGGGTCCAAGGCAACTATTGTACTTAAGATGACCATGGCCGAGATTTTTATTGAAAAGCCAAAAAATAATAGCGAGACGACTATGGTTGACGGCGTTTCCGGAGCCACAAGGGAAGCCTGGGAAAAGGGTGAGGGAGTGCCCATTGAGGCGCCAGGGAATAACCCGACCATTGATGCACTAAAGCAATTCAGAGATTCGGTGGTAGACGGCAAAAAAGTTTATTCAGATATTAAAACCGGAGCAAGTACGTCCAAATGTATCCAAATAGCACTTGAGGCGCTTCATGATCAAAAGATCACCTATTGG
>JBCDHA010000556.1:0-2896 GCA_038750705.1 Bacteroidota bacterium | reverse complement strand
TATTATTTCATGCAACAGTGGCTCAATGACTTTGAGTTTCGCACAACTTTACAGCCAGATATTTTCATCCTTGCCGGATTAGCCAGCCTTTTGATTGGGGCGATAACCGTTAGCTTTAAGTCGTACTATGCGGCTATGGTGAATCCTATAAAATCCTTAAGGAATGATTAATTGGTAATAGCATCATCCTTTGCAATAAGAGACCATTTCTATATTTTAAGATGGTCTTTTTTGTTTTCTATGTGAGTTAAAGAGTGCATCCGTAACCTTTTTGGACTATTTTCGTCTAAACTCTACATTTAAGAATTAAATATGAAAGGAACCAACCTTGGCGAATTTGAGGAACTGGTGCTCTTAATCATTGGGGTGCTTGCCGATGACGCTTACGGAGCTGCAGTAATCCAGGAACTGGAGCTAAGAACCGGCCGAAACCCAAGTGTTGGAGCGGTGCATTCCGCACTCAACAGACTCACAGATAAAGGGTTTATCAAGTCAGAATACGGTGCAGCCTCAGAAGTACGGCGAGGCAGGCGCAAGATATTTTACAAGCTTACTCCGGCTGGTGAAACGGCATTGATTAGAACACGGGAACTACGAAATCGACTGTTTGATCTCATCCCAAAACTTTCGTCATGAAGAAGCAAAATAACCTGGAACCTCCTATGTGGCCAATTCGCATTTTACGCTGGTTCTATGACGATGCCAGTGTGGAAGGAATAACCGGAGATCTCTTTGAAACCTATGACCGCAGGTCATTAAAACTCACAACAACACGGGCACGATTCTATTATTTCAGAGATCTCTTAAGCATGCTCAGGCCCGGCGCCATCAAAAAGATGAAACGAAACATTACCCCAAACGCGATAACCATGTTTACCAACTATTTCAAACTTACAATAAGAGGAGTAAAGGCAAATCCTATGATATCGCTGATCAGCATTTTAGGACTTTCCGTTTCCATAAGCTGCTGCATAGTGCTTTTTGTTTTTGGTCAACAGATAGTGACCGCAAATGACTTTATACAGGATTCAGATAATATTCATTTAATCTATAGCAAAGCCACTGATATAAACAGCGACGCTTTTGATTGGGGTAGAACACCGGAGTTACTAGGCCCTGCCCTACTTGATGAGACTCAAGGCACTACCCTGATGACCCGGTATAAGCACTCCTCGGCCGTTACACGTTACAATGATTTAGTAGTTGAAGAAGCCGTACAATACGTTGACGTTGATTTCTTGGATATTTTCAGCTTTGATCTGCAATCTGGTTCTCGTGAGTCTTTGAAGAACGGGCAAGTGGTGTTAAGCAGTGATGTAGCTGGCCAATTTTTTGGCGATCAAGATCCCATTGGCGAGGAACTTATGTTTATCATAAATAATGAGCGTATTCCATTGATCGTTGGGGCTGTGGCCCGGAAATTTCCCAGCAATGCTTACTTTGATTTCAATCTGCTCCTTCCGTTCTCTATTCGGCCGCAAGTTGATGATTGGAAAGACCTTACTCATGCCACCTTTATTAAGCCTTCTGATGCCGCCTTAATTCAAACTTTAATGTTAAAGCAGGCAGGCTACATTGAAGCCTATAATGCAAGGGACCCAAAATATAAACTAACGTCTTTGGCCACTATCCCTTTTAGCCTTCTTTCTCAACATGAACATAACATCGTCGGTATCAGCAGTGTGGTTGGCCGGGAAAATGAAAGTACGTTAATGGCGACCATCTTTTTCGGAGTGCTTCTTCTTTTTATTGCCTGCTTCAATTATATTAATATTGCTCTGGTTGCAGCCTCTAAAAAGCTCAAAGAAATTGGATTAAGAAAAACTGTGGGAGCTTCCAGAAAGCAGTTGGTTATTCAATTTTTAAGTCAGAATATTTTTCTTAGCTGTTTCGCAGTGCTTTCCGGCTTATTGATTTCCTATCTTATTTTAATGCCACTTTTTAATTCCTTCTTTCCTCTGGATTTTGTCTTGGATCTTACGGATACAAGGCTGTGGGTTTTTCTGCTTCTTGTTGCGGTTACTACAGGTTTAATGTCCGGGGGTTATCCCGCCTTTTATATTTCTTCGTTCAGCGCTGTGAATATATTTAGTGGTAAGCAAACGTTTGGAAACAGCCGCAATATCCTCTTTAAGCTATTTTTAGGACTTCAATTTGGAATTACATTTCTTATGATTTTTTCGGGGATAGCCTTTTACCAAAATAGTAGCTATCAAAAGAGGCTTTCATGGGGTTATGATCAGGATGGTTTACTCATTATTCCCGTAGAATCATCTGAGCAGTTTTTGGCCATCCGTGATAATTTACAGCAGCGCTCAGATGTCACCGCTATTGCCGGGGCAACCCAACATGTGGGCAAAAACAACAGCGCCATTACTTTTGAGGTGGCATCTGAAAAAAGTACAGCTCTTAATTATTCGGTGTCGAATGAATATTTCAACACCATGGGTATCCGGTTATTTCGTGGTAGAGGTTTTGATCTAAATAGGGGGAATGACCGGAATTCATTAATTGTAAACGAAGCGTTTGCTAAGAAATATTTTATTCAAGAGCTGCCATCATCCATAGCTGATGAAAATGGCAATCGATATGAAATAATAGGTGTTGTAAAAGACTTTCATTACCGCAATTTTTATTCACCCATTGAAGCAGTGTCCTTCTCGTTATCAAAAGAGAGTGAAAACCGGTTTATTATTTTGCGTACGGAAGCAAGTAATTTAGCGCAGTTAGATGGCGATGCCAGACGTTTATGGTTACGGCAGTTTCCGGACTATCCTTATAACGGATACCTACAGGCCGATGTATTTGATCGTTTTTTCAGAGAGATGGCTATACCTACAAATAGCCTGATCACCTTTGCCGTGATCAGTATACTTCTTTCTTCCATAGGTCTCTT
>JBCDHA010000555.1:0-2917 GCA_038750705.1 Bacteroidota bacterium | reverse complement strand
TTAATCAGGCCCAGCTTGACGAGTTGGGTATTAAATTGAAATGACTAAAAAAGGCTGTCTCAAAAGGTAGGAAACCAACATTTCAAGTCATTCTAACGAACCACCCTAAGCTTTTCAAACCGTAACGTAAGCTTTCACTTGAAATTCTTTAGGGCAAGGCGGGAAGCTTGTCCACGAATAGCGCGGTCCTTGGGGGCTCGTGGGCAGGCAAGCATAAGGGGTTGATTTTGAGCGTTTTGCGGGGAGAATGGACTTTGTTCGTGGCGCCGTTTTCTTTTGTTTCGTTTTCTTTTGGGCGAGCAAAAGAAAATGAAAAACCTTACTTAAAACCTTAAAAATCAACTAAAACTACTTGTTTTAAGGTTAGTACATACCTAATAAAGCAATTAAAAAATGTCTGGATGAAGCTGAAATTCGATTTCATAGACAGAAAGCAATTATCAAGGATGCCCTAGCAAGAGTTTTAGCAAAATCAGGATGACCTACCTTTTAAGACAGCCCCTTTCCATATCCAATATACTTTCTGTCAAGCCAGTGTAGGGCTTAATTCTGATTCTTGCCCCCTTCCAAATCTCTTAAGCGTCTTATAGTGCGAAGCTAAAGCTCCAAAAAAAGTGATATTCTCATGATACGGGACACCATGTTTTTTAGCAACACGCTCTACAATAGTAGAAATAGCAGGGTAATGTATATGGCATATATTCGCAAAAAGGTGATGTTCTACCTGAAAGTTTAGTCCACCGCATAAGAAAGCAGCCATAGCGCTCTTGCGAGAGAAATTAGCCGTGGTATGCATCTGGTGCACCGCCCATGATTCTTCCATGGCCCCTTCCTTATCCGGTTCAGGGAAATCAATTCCTTCCACAGTATGGGCTAATTGAAAAACAAGACCTAAAACAAACCCTTCAGCCAAATGCATGCATAAGAAACCTATTAAGAACTGCCACCAGGCAATGTCCATAACCACCAAAGGAATAACAATAAATAAGGTGTAATAGACAGCCTTAAAGAAAAACAAATCAAAGTACTCGCGTTTTGGATGGTTCTTATTGTCTGTCTGACCAATTTTTGATTGAAAAAACTTCACATAGTCTTTCCTAAAAACCCATGAAAGGGATGCCAGGCCATATAGAAAAAAAGCATAGAAATGCTGGTATTTCATTATGGGTTTCTTTTTCTCAAGCTTAGAAAGACGAACAAGTCCGGGAGCCACGTCCAAATCTTCATCATGCCCGGGGATGTTAGTATAGGTATGGTGCACAGTGTTGTGAGTAATCTTCCAGACATAGGCATTTGCACCTATTAAGTTAAATGTGTAACTCAATATCTTATTGACCTTTCCATTAGATGAATAGCTTCCATGGATGGCATCGTGGCATACATTAAAGCCAATAAAAGCCTGTACCATACCAATTACGATAGCCATACCAAACGTAATCCAGATATTAAATCCTCCAAAAACAATCAGAGCATAAAGAGCAACTAAAAGCCCAAGAAACAACGTTGTTTTAAATACCATAGCTCCGTTAGCATTCTTGGAAATATTATTGGATTTAAAATAATGGTCAACTTCTCGCTTTACTTCCACATAGAACCCAGGTTGGTTCTTTCCATTAAATTTTAATTTCATAAAAGAATAGTTTGTCCACAGTGTAGGACTTTCAAAAGGCGACAAGATAGTATTATCTTATCAAACCTCTAAGTTATTAGTGATTTTAATTTTAAATACCGGTACTTTAACGTCTTTGATATCATCAAAAGTAATGCCTGTTTTCGACCTCATTTGTATCAATAGCCACCTAAATGATATAAAAAGCTAAATGAGGTAAATGTACATGACCAGGAAGCTCTACCGGAAAAAGATCAGACGTAGTTATTGAGCATAACCGGCATAACCAGCAGAAGAATATCCTCGTTGTCACCTTTTTCCATTGGGTTTATCAGCCCTGCCTTGTTGGGCTCAGAAAGATTTAATTCGACTTTATCGCTGCTGAGGTTATTTAACATTTCAATAAGAAAACGTGCATTGAAGCCTATCTCGATATCACCACCATCGTGCTCGCAAGCTAATCGCTCATTAGCCTCATTAGAAAAATCAAGATCTTCTGCAGATATCTGAAGTTCGCTGCCGGTTATCTTTAATCTTACCTGATGCGTAGTTTTGTTTGCATAGATAGCAATACGCCTCAAGGAGCTCAAGAACTCTGATCTATCGATCACCATCTTATTATTATTATCAAGAGGAATAACATTTTCATAATCAGGATAGCGCTCATCGATAAGCCTGCAAATCATCTTAATGTTGTTAAACTTGAAAAAGGCGTTAGACACGTTGAATTCAATGGAAACGCTGGTATTTTCTGCAGGAAGCGTAGTTTTAAGCAAGTTAAGCGCCTTTCTAGGAATTATAATAGCATTGCCATTGTCAGAAGCAACATCTACACGTCTATATCTTATTAACCTATGACCATCAGTTGAAACAAACGTGGTATTGGTATCGGTTAAATTCATATACACGCCAGTCATAGCCGGGCGCAGTTCATCATTACTGGTAGCGAAAATGGTATTGTTTATGGCGCTTGCCAAAACATCTGTGGATAGATCAACTGAGAAGTCATCAGATACTGCGGGTACTTTAGGAAAGTCCGTAGCATTTTCTCCCGCTAACTTGTACCTGCCATTATCAGAGCTTATTTCAATGCTATAACTGTCTTCATCTATTGAGAACGTCACGGGCTGCTCAGGCAGATTCTTAAGGGTTTCCAAAAGGATACGAGCTGGCACCGCTATGCTACCACTTTCTTTGGATTCTACATCAATTTCGGTGATCATGGAAGTCTGTAAATCGGATGCAGTTACTGTTAGCAAACCTTCGCTGATTTCGAACAAGAAATTTTCAAGAATAGGCACAACAGGG
>JBCDHA010000554.1:0-2926 GCA_038750705.1 Bacteroidota bacterium | reverse complement strand
TGCGAAGGTGATAACGCCTCCTTTATCATCACTGCGACTGGGACCTCTAATCTCACTTACCAATGGCAGGAAGATCAGGGATCGGGATTTACCAATCTTTCGGATGCCGGAGCTTATTCAGGGTCCACAACAGCGAACCTGACCATTTCCAATATAACCACAGCGCAAGATGGTTTCCAATACAGGTGCATTATTTCCGGGGATTTTGCTGCTGACGTCACCAGTGCAGATGCCGTTTTAAACGTGGTCACTATCCCATCCGCCCCTTCTGTCGTGGATGGTTCCGGATGTCTTAACACGAGTATAACGCTGACCGCCTCCGGCTCAACAGACGGTAATTATCGCTGGTATGATGCCCCCACCGGAGGAAGTCCTTTAACCGGCGAAGTAAACAGCATTTATGATACTCCAACCCTCGCCGCTACTTCAAGCTTTTTCGTATCGATCAATGAAAATGGTTGTGAGAGTCCAAGAGTAGAAGCCGTTGCGAACGTTTTGCTTCCTGCAACGCTCACTAGTCAGCCACAGGATGAAACCGTTAATGTCGGAGGTACGGCGACTTTTACTGTAACTGCATCAGGAGACAATCTAACCTATCAGTGGCAGAAAGACGGCAGCGATCTGGACAATGAAACGAGCAGTTCTCTTTCCCTGTCAGATGTCATGCCATCTGATGCTGGTTTTTACGTATGTGTTGTTACGAGTAGCTGCAATACAGTAGTTAGCCAATCCGCTGTTTTGGCAGTCATCGACCCGAACATAGGTTTCTCTGTCACAGATTCCGATCAAAATCAGTCGATAATCAATGCCCAATCTTCTCCTATAGATTTTGGAATGGCCCAAGTTGGGACAACTGTTACGCGGTCCTTTGTGATTGACAATACTGGTCAAACCGTTATTAATATCAACTCTGTACAGGTTTCGGAACCCAGTATCTTCTCCATCAGTAATCCCCCGACTCAGGTTCCTTTAGGAGGCTCGAGCAGCTTTGAAATTGTTGCTTCAAGCCAGAGCGCAAATACGTTTAGCGCTACAGTTTTAATAGACACAGATATAGGTAGTTTTACCTTTCCTATATGGGTTGAATTTTCAGATCAGCCCTCGGGAGGTGCATTGATCGTATATAACGCCGTAGCACCTAACGGTAATGGAAAACACGATTTCCTCAAAATTGAAAATATCGAATCTTTCGCGGACAACTCGGTACAGATCTTCAACCGTTGGGGGGACAAGGTGTACGAGGCTACAGGCTATGATAATCAAACCACGCGGTTCGAAGGAACCGGTAATGTAGGCGCTGAAGGCGAGCTAGTGGAGGGGACATACTTCTATGTGGTAAAGACCGAAAATGAAGAATTAACCGGATTCCTCTTTTTGAGGAGATAGCCAATAAATTTCAAAACGATGAAAAAAACTTTGTACCTTCTTTTAGTTATTTTGGCTCATCCCATCTATGCGCAGCAGGATCCACTTTTGAGTCAATATCAGTTCAATCAACTCCCGGTAAACCCGGCCTATGCAGGGGTTAATGACGTAGCCAGCTTCGATCTACAATACCGGTCGCAATGGGGCGGAGTAGAAGGAGCACCCACCACAGTCCTACTTTCGGGACATAGCTCATTTTTCCAAAATCAGGTCGGGTTAGGTTTCTCCTTGGTACACGACCAGGTAGGGATCAATACCAATACCGATTTTAACCTGACTTATGCCTATGAATTAGAAGTAGCGTCAGATGTGACTCTCTCATTTGGTTTACAAACCGGTTTGATGTCATTGCAGTATGATTTTAACGAATTAACACTGGAAGATCCCACGGATGAAGATTTTATCAATGCTGACGACGGGTTTACTAAATTCAATGTAGGGACCGGACTGTTTCTAAGTGGAGAACGATTTTACCTTGGCCTTTCCATTCCCCGCTTACTGAAGGTGCAGGAAGATATCGGAGAAAATACCGGTGAACGATATAATCAACATTATTATGTAACCGGCGGTCTAATCATCGATCAGTTGTCTAGTGTTATACTTAAACCCTACGTTGTCACTCGAATTTCTGAGGGTGCCTCAGTGTCCGCTGATGTTGGTGTAAACGCCTTGTTTGCCGATCTAATTTGGGGCGGGATCTTTACCCGTAATTTTGAGACCGTAGGAATAAACACTTTTTTGAATCTTAATAATGGATTTAGGCTTGGCTATACCGGAGAACTAGTATCTAATGACCTGTCATCGGGTTTTAATACGCACGAGATATCGGTGGGTATCGACCTTGAGCTTTTCAGCAACCAGGTAGTGGCTAGAAGATATTACTGATATGGATCAGAAGTATTGCGAGAGTTAGGAATGATACTACTAAGCATTTGCTTCTGCCTCGAAAGTGTAGCTACTTAATTTATAAGGACGATTGAGCTAAGAAAGCCGTCAGAAAGACTTTCCAAGGTTCATTGGAATAGAAAAATACAGACATGGTCTTACCCTATATATCATCTCTGGACGACATCGGAAATGCGCAAATAATCTTAAAAGTCTTGCAGAATGAGAAAGGTTCAAAAGAGTATTAGTGGTTAAAGCATGAAAAAAATAAATAAAGTGGCTTCATCTTGGAAGAGCCATGAAAAAATAGGATTCCGTTTTGTAATAATCGTTTTTACCCTATTCATCATTTTACTTGATTGGCCAGCTAATCCAATTGTTACTTACCTGTATTATTATGGATATTTAGCACAAGGATTGGATGGTATTGTGTCCTGGATAGGGAAAAATTTGTTTCATATTTCTTACGTTATTGTCTCTCCATATGACGGAGAGCACAATGACGTAAGAAATATGAAACAAATTTTTCCCTATCCAGGACACAATACCATCCAATCCTTGTGCTAAATATCCATAATAATACAGGTAAGTAACAATTGGATTAGCTGGCCAATCA
>JBCDHA010000553.1:0-2948 GCA_038750705.1 Bacteroidota bacterium | reverse complement strand
CCAGTGAGGTAAAACTAAATGTTGATAAAATAGCTAAGCCAGACCAGGTTACAGAGCTCACGAGTATATGGAAAGTAGTAAGGCCATCGGTAAACTTGTAGTGGAGCTTTGAAAATTTCATTTCAATATTCAAACTGATTTGAGTGTAGTATCTTAGGGAAGTATTACGCTTTATGAAGCGCTGGATTTACTTCCGCAATTCAAACAAAGTGACAAAAAAGAAAAAAATACTAAAAAAGCATATGGAAAATTTCGAATTCAAAAACCCCACTAAAATCCTTTTTGGGAAAAACCAGATTCAAAAATTGTCACAAGAAATCCCTCAAGATGCCAATGTACTACTACTTTATGGTGGAGGCAGCATCAAGGAGAACGGTATCTATAAGCAAGTGAAAGCAGCCCTTGAAGGGTACAATCTCGAAGAGTTTGGAGGGATACCTGCTAACCCGGAGTATGATGTTCTTATGGAGGCACTCAAAATGGTTAGAGAAAAGAATATTACATTTATGTTAGCTGTAGGAGGTGGATCTGTCATAGATGGTGTTAAGTTCATATCTGCTGCCGCCCTTTACAAAGGTGAGGACCCCTGGAACATTTTGGTTAACAGACTCATGCCTAAAAAAGGTCTACCTTTTGGCACGGTTTTGACTCTCCCGGCCACCGGCTCAGAAATGAATTCAGCCTCGGTAATTACCAGGTCTTCTACCAAAGAGAAACTGGCCTTCAGCGGGCCAGGTATATTTCCGGTTTTCTCCGTGCTGGACCCCAGTGTGGTAGCGTCCATCCCTGAAAGGCAAATTGCCAATGGCCTTGCCGATGCCTTTACCCATGTACTGGAGCAGTATATGACCTATCCTGTAGATGCATTACTTCAGGATAGAATGGCCGAAAGCGTAATGCAAACCTTGATTGAGATAGCTCCCGGTATTATGAAAGACCCGTCAGACTATCAGGCAGCCGCTAACTTCATGTGGAGTTGCACCATGGCGCTGAACGGTACAATACGCGTTGGTGTACCTACGGACTGGGCCATTCACATGATGGGGCATGAGCTCACAGCCTTGTTTGGTATTGACCACGCCCGAACCTTGGCCATAATAGCTGAAAGCCATTACACCTATAACTTCGAATCTAAGAAGCAGAAGCTTGCTCAATATGCGGAGCGCGTTTGGAATATCACTGAAGGTTCCACTGAGGAGAAAGCCAAAGCCGGCATTCAAAAAACAACCGGTTTCTACCAATCGCTGGGTATAAAAACAAGGCTGTCAGACTATACCTCCGATTATGAAGGCACGGCTTCAGAAGTGGAGCGCAGGTTTGAAGAACGTGGTGTAAGCGGATTAGGTGAACACCGAAACCTCGCCCCCAATGATGCTAAGAAAATCGTAGAAATGGCTTACTAAGCAGGCCTGGCTTCATCTCAAGGCCCGGCTCACGCCGGGCCTCGTTGTTTCTGAGCATCGGAACTAGGATAATTTGACTGTTTCCACTATTTTGACTGAAGATTTTCTGAAACCATGAGAAATCACGTTCCCCTTTCCGCCAAGATCGCGTTGCTAATTAACGGCACTGTTGGCCTCATTCCTTTATTTCTTTTGTTATTCGGTTTGCTGATGTCTTATGGGCTTTTACAAAGCATAGATATTCCTGCTACCATTTACCTGTCCGGGGATACCGAGATTGGAAAGGGCAGGGTAGTTAATGTTTTTGAAACCAGCTTTTCAGTAAATGAAGAACCTATTTATGGTTATGATTATATATTTGATTCTCCAGTAGGAACATTAGAATGGACATCCTACGGACAAGCTTACTTTGACGTGGGGCAGGAAGTAGATATAGAATACAATAAAGACACCCCTGAAATTAACCGGATAGCAGGAACCACCAGTTCCTTGGGCGGGAGTTCAACCTTTTTCTTTACTATACCCTTTTTAGTGGGCTTAATCTGGCTGTTTATTAACATTAAGAACGGTCGGGAAAAAATCAGGGTGATCAGCAATGGCAAGATCGCCAGGGGTGAACTTGAAAGTAAAGAACCCACCAATTCCAGTGTCAATGATCAAACGGTTTACAGACTTACTTTCAGCTTCCAGGCAGAAAACGGGCAATCCTACCACGTGAGCGCTAAAACACATAAAACACACCGTCTGGAGGACGAACATAAGGAAATACTCATTTATGATCCTATGGACCCTAACAAGGCATACCTGGCCGATAGCTTACCCTGGGGAGTACCAAGGTGGGTAAAGCAAATGGTGTAATAAACATAGATGCGTTGGTATGAAAATTTCATTAAAATTCCTGTCTGTTCTAATATCTGTTTTCATGATAGAAACTGCCCAATCCCAAGATTGGCCTAATCTTTCTCGCTTTGCAGCGGCAAATGATCTTCTAGGTCTGCCAACAGCCGATGAAAAAAGAGTAGTATTCATGGGTAACTCCATTACCGAAGGCTGGCTGCTGAATGATAGCTTAACCTTTTTCCAGGAAAATGGCTATATCAATCGCGGTATAGGCGGTCAAACTACTCCACAAATGTTAGTCCGTTTTCGTCAGGACGTCATTGACCTAAAACCTGCAGTGGTGGTTATCCTGGCGGGTATTAACGATATTGCCGGAAATACGGGGCCATCTACCCTAAAAATGATAATGAACAATATTGAATCCATGGCTGAATTAGCCAGATCAAACCATATTCAGGTTATCATTTCATCTGTTTTACCTGCCCTGGACTTTCCCTGGAGCCGAGGGCTGGAACCTGCCCGGAAAGTTATCAAACTGAATAAGATGTTAAAGGAGTATTGCACGCGGCAGCAGTACCATTACCTTGACTACTTTTCGTATATGGTGGATGATCAAAATGGGCTAAAAGCAGAATATACCTATGATGGCGTGCATCCGAATAAAGCGGGATACGAGGTGATGGGACCTTTGGCTAAAGCGGCCAT
>JBCDHA010000552.1:0-2949 GCA_038750705.1 Bacteroidota bacterium | reverse complement strand
GCCGGCACTTTTCATTTTGAACCACCAACTAAAGGATCTTTTTTATTCATGAAGCTCTAAAAGTTCTTTAGAACTGACTCAATAATTACAGGTTACTAACTACTTCTATGATATATGCAAAAAAAAAATGTATTTTGCATGTTATAAGGTATGTTGTCTGTAAGAAATATTTTTGTTGGCCTCACCTTGCTTTTAGGAGTTCACGCGCTCTGTGCTCAGTCTTCAAATAAAATGACCATTGAGGAGCATCTGGTCTCGGCAGAAAAGAATATTGAGTTGGGGGATCAGAAGGAGGCATCCAGACACTTTAATGACGCTGCTATTCAAGCCTGGGAAGCAAAGAACTATCCATCTGCTATTGAATACTTTGAACGGTCAATAGAACTGAACCGTGAAATCGATAACAAAAGTGGAATTGCTAAAATTCAGAGCAACCTTGGAATGATATACTCTGACATGGGTGATTATAAGCAGTCGCTTTCGTTTTTTCAAAAATCGCTGAATTATAGGGCAAAATTTGGCGAAAAATCGGAAATAATCTCAACGTATATCAATAAGGCTGTAGTGCTAAACAATCTTACACAGTACGATGAAGCCGCCTACAATCTGGAAGAGGCGCTGCGGCTTGCGACTGAGATGAGTGACGCGGCCCAAATGAAAAGCTGCTATGGTATGCTTGCAGAGACTTATGAAAAAGCAGGAGATCAGAAAAAAACCATTGAGTACTTTAATTTATATCGCACATTTCATGAAATGATTCAGCGAAACAAGCTGAATGCAGCAAAAAAAGAGACAGAGTCTGAGCGGCTAAAGGTGTTGGAGTTGGAGCTTGAGAAAAAAGATCAGGAGATAGCCTTGCTAAATGCAGCAAAAAAAATTGAGGACTCTGAGGAGGCGCTGGCCAAAATGGATGTGGAGGTTCGCGAATTAGTAGAAAATAATGATAAGCAGGAACTGGCTATTACTTTACTTGAAAGAGAGCTTGAAATAGATCAATTTAAGCTTGCTGAAACGCAGGCTAAAAATGAAACTCAGAAAATATACACTTACATTATAATTGTATTCCTCATAGGAGCATTGATAATTGCTTTTCTGCTTTACAGAAATTATAGCTTTAAGAAGAGTACCAATAAGCAGCTCTCTGAACAGAATGAAGAGATTAAAGCATTAAATGATAACCTGGAGTTGCAGGTACAGCAGCGCACTTCTGAACTACAGAAAGCGCTCACTCACCTGGAAAAGCACAATGAAAATTTAGACCAGTTTTCCCATGTAATATCTCATAATCTTCGGGGTCCTGTGGCCAGAATTCTTGGATTAGGTAGCATATTGGATTTTGGCACACCGAAGTCGACTGATAATTTGGAGGTTATGCAACGGTTAGTAGATGCTACAAAGGATTTAGACGGAGTAGTCAAGGACCTATCTATGATCTTGGAAATAAATGATCATAGCAATATTCCGGTGTCCAAACTAGATATCATCGAATGTATACAAAATGTTGAACGCCTTTTAAAAGAAGAGATAGAAGAATCGGAAATTCAGATTTCACGTGATATTGATAAAAGTGAGGTATATTCTGTAAAGAGTTACTTAGAAAGTATTCTATATAACTTACTCTCCAATGCCATAAAGTACATGCAAAAAGGCAGGCCGCCTAAAGTACAAATCTCAGTTAGGCAAAATGGAAAGTACACGAAAATTGCCGTAAAAGACAACGGCGTAGGTATAGAAGAAAGTAACTATACAAAGGTTTTCGAACCATACAACCGTTTAAGCAATACCGGATCAGGCAAAGGCCTTGGTTTGTATCTGGTAAAAACTCAAGCTGAAGCAATGGCAGGAAGGATACAGTTAGACAGTATCCTTGGCAAAGGAACTACATTTACGGTAGAGTTGCCAAAAAACCCTCAAACATAGATCTCACATGAAATACTTAGTCATAGTAAGCTTATTGTGTGCCACCTCATCCTGGGCTCAAGAAATTCAACAGCTAAATCATGAACCTAAACGATTTGTAGACAGTATTGGAAGATATTACCAACAAGCTTCTATGCCGGTTTACTTGTCGATTGCGACCAGCCATGGCGGTGAGACTATGCCGCTAAAATCAACCAAAACTGCGGGTATTGAGCTTGAAGGACATGGCGTGCATAGTATTAAACATGAAAACAGTATCACAAAAGAAGCCGATGAATTTCTAATCTTTGCCGATGGCAGACCACCCACTACCAGCATCTCGCTCGAGGGGGCTCGATTATTTCGTACCTCAAAGACTGAATTCTATGGTAGCGGATTGGAAGTAGAACTAGCAGCACGTGATAAAATGTCCGGCCTGGAATCGATTTACTTATCCACGGATGGCCAAAATTTCTCGAGCTATCAAAAAAGAAGCATAAACAAAGAGGGGAATTATCACTTCTACTATTATTCCGTTGATAAAACCGGTAATGCTGAAAAAACGAAAGAAAAGAAGTTTACCGTGGATCTTTCTGCACCGGAAAGCTATCATAATTTTATCAACATCTCTTCCGAAAGTGTAATTTCGGTGAATTCATCTATTTACTTAACCATTTCAGACAGCCTCTCCGGGGTAGGCAAAACCTATTATAAGTTCGATGATGAGGAATTCAAACCCTATCGGGGTGGAAACATCGCCTTCAAGTATCTAAGCGATGATAATCACGCCCTTACTTATTATTCGGTAGATAACCTGGGAAATGAAGAAGAGGAGAAATCAGTTGAGTTTTATCTTGATAAGACAGCTCCAATCTTGTCGGCAGATGTGCTTGGCGATAAGTTCATTGTTGGGCAAAGAGTGTATTTTTCAGGTAGAACCAAGTTAAAAATAACAGCGGTTGATAATAAATCAGGATTAAAAGAAGTTGTTTACTCAGTGAATAATGGTGATTATATACCATATGAGGCCCCTTTTTACCTACCTAATCG
>JBCDHA010000551.1:0-2963 GCA_038750705.1 Bacteroidota bacterium | reverse complement strand
CCTGAACGGCAAGCTGTAATTTAGAAACCATGTGCCAGTAAATGGAACCCAGGCCTTCGTATCCAAAGAATGTACCTGATCTTCCGGTAAATGCCTTATGATTAAATACTTCCTCAAAGGTTTTTAAAACTTGCTCACTATTTGAGTTGAGCAAGTCATCGTATTTGCTTCCTTTCAGCTGATCCAGTGCTTTTTGAAGATCGTTTCCATTTTTGAATCGGCTATTGAAGTGGTAGACATCCTTGATATCTTTTGTGATTATTTGTGTATTACCATCTTCGGTTAGCTTTGTCATTAACTCCGATTTCAAAATCGCTGCGGCTGGAATATTGTTTTTCCTGGTAAATCCCGGTAGTTCTTTGTCCGGGTAGAGTAAGTAGCTATACTGATCTTTCCTAAATAGTGCGCTGCCTTTTAGGCCATCTAATACACTGAGCGCCTCTTCTGATGATAAATAACCAGAACTCAACACTGCCACCTGACCTTCGAGCATTTCACTTAGATAGGAGATGGAAATTTCGCGGTTATTTTCTATGGTCATTAAATTGTAGGCATGATACATATGATCCTGCCGCTCATTGGCCCTAATAGTATGTTCTAAGTAGCTAAGGCATAAATTTGTGAAATCATGAAGTTCGAGCGCCGATATTACCCCCTTTGCTCCGGAGAAAGATTGGTCGTAGATTTGAAGTCTGTAACTGCTACCTGCCGATCCTAAACCATCTACTATACTTTTGCGGTTGGCATCGCTGATTTTAGAGGATAGCAGGCTCTCATGTTTTTTTAAGGTTTCCGCTACTGTATTATAAAAAGTCAGCAACTCTGAAGAGATCCGGAGTTCATGTACCTTAGATTTGGCGAATACTTTACTCATGAATTTTAGTAATCTCCTTAAGTAGCACAATGTAACTACTGAGACACCATTTCCGACTAAAGCATTGTTGGCATCATTCCATTCCGGCCGTTGTGTATTCATCCAAATGCCGCCCTCCGGAATAAAATTCGATACTTTAGCCAAAACCGTTGCCAGCACCTTTTCAACAAAGGTTACGTAAATCGTATTCCCATTTTTATCTTGAAGCAGTGCGCTATCGGCTCCTAATGAGGGCCACAGTTTGGTGATTTTAGCATCGGCTTTAAAGTCAAAGTCAATCGTATCTTTTGGGTTTTTTAGTATGTCTTCGTAGCTCTTGATTTTATACGGTACATTGGCGTAGACAAATAGCTCTT
The DNA here is from genome assembly GCA_038750705.1 of Bacteroidota bacterium. Lineage (GTDB taxonomy): Bacteria > Bacteroidota > Bacteroidia > Cytophagales > Cyclobacteriaceae > Fulvivirga. The sequence continues at coordinate 1,733 of JBCDHA010000551.1, read as the reverse complement.
CATCAAAAGAGTCTGCTAATTGACCGGGAGCGTGATTTTCTGCAAATTCTAAAAATTTGAGCAGGTAGATAATTTGATGGTCTCCCCAGTAACCAATATACGACCAGGGATCGTCAGGCTCTATTCTTTCCCAGTCGATCCCATTTTTTGTAATTCTATAGGGATTATATCCATCGAAGGTAGAAGCATTCAAAAATTTGTAGATCATACCTTCGATGAATTTCGGGTAGGAATGAGCTAACGCCTCCCAATTTTGAAAAATGTCTCTCCAGTTACCCTCATAATCCAGTATTTTGGAGCCGTCAATTTCGCTATGTGTATTTATGGAAAACTGATTCCAGGGTCGGCTTGGATCACCGTGCCTTCTGCTGAACTTTAGCGGCAGATATTCTAAGCATAACCGTTTTAAATTCTTGTCAGCAGTTTTTTTTGTGAGTTCTTCCAGCTCAAATAAAGAAAAGTCATCGGGAAGGTTTTGAACAAATTCTTTACAGGACTTGTAAACTTGTTTGTTTGCGTTAAACAGATAATCTTTAAAGTCTGATTTCTCTATCTGATAATTGTTATCAAATACCCCGCCGCGCATAATATTGAAAAGCGAATTGGCAAAGTGCCTTGTGTCTCGTAGCTTATCCTGGGTGAATTGTAACGCATCTGCCGAAGCGCTGAGTTCAACTAAACATTTGGTACCTAGCTCAATATCTTCGTTGATCTTTGCCCAAAGGCTTTTGTCATTTTGGATGGCTTCAAATATTAGTTCTATCTCCGGCATCGTCTGATTGACGTTAGCTAAGATCATCCATTCTTTTTCGGCTCCGGATGCCAATGATATTTCTGAAGTTACGAAATAGGCGCCCCGTTCAGCTTTCATGTCTTCCTCCTGTTGTATAGCGGACCTGTTTCTGAAATTTTCCAGTTGTAAAGAGGAGAGTAGGTGTTTTTTGTTTTCCAAACCAAGTGACCATGCAATATTAGCTTTTAAGGCTTCGCTAGGCTCGGCTTTATCTACTATCATAGCGCTGAGAGCAAAAATACCAATGCCACCAGCCCCTTCCAGCTCACTACGTTTATATGCATCAACCAGGTTGCTGCGCTGGCTTTGCAAGGCACTTCCTACACCGCTGGGCATGATATTCTGAATACCATCAAGTAGCGTTACACTCACTTCATTTGAACCATCATTTATCAGTTTACTCTTTTTAACAAAGCCATATGTATTACTGGAATTCCACTGGTACCGAAAAGTCAGGTTGAGGTCGTGGTTTATCTCTTCAAAAATAACCTTACTTCCATATTCGTTTTTATACAGATTTTGACTCGTATGATAGAGAGAGGCGTATCTCATGGAAAACGGCTCCCAGATATGCCATTTGCCATCTTTTTGCACCTGGAAGATAGACTTGCACCCTGTATTCTCTATAGATTCCACGATTTTGTCATCCGTATAATATGGGAATAAGGCATTTTCAGCATCCTTTCTGCCGGCGCTTAACCCACCATTGCTTCCAATGAACATCCAGTGATTGGAATCACTTACTATGCTCATAAAGAATGGGCGCATTTGATCTACATTCGAAATTCTGTAGTAGGTCTCATCGTTGAGTTGAACTTGATCGAGTTGTACGTTGTCTTGCTTAAAGTCTTGCATCAATCCTATCTCGTTGGTGGTATAGATTCGAAGATGCCACTAATGATCCTCATCTTCCTAATCTACACTGAAAATTGTCAAAGGT
>JBCDHA010000550.1:0-2975 GCA_038750705.1 Bacteroidota bacterium | reverse complement strand
TTTTGAATGAAAATACCATTAACAATCTTCTGGATAACGCTGCCTTTGAGGATACCTTTACAGGTTGGCGAGACAAATTGATTCTTGAACTATTATACAACACGGGCACCCGACTTTCTGAAATAATAAACCTGAAGGAAAGTGATGTTAACCTTACTAATGGTACTATTAAGGTAATAGGTAAGAGAAATAAGGAGAGGATAATACCATTCTCAAAAAGTTTGATAGCCGTCATTGACGGATACCAAAAATCAAAGAAAGAATCAATTTCACAAAATGATAACGCATTCCTGATCGTTACCGACACAGGTGATCAGTGTTATCCAATGTTGGTTTACAGAACCGTTAAAAAGTATCTTAATTTATTTACAACAATCGAGAAACGTAGTCCACATGTGCTCAGGCATACTTTCGCTACGCATCTCCTTAATAAGGGCGCTGAGTTAAACGCGGTTAAAGATTTGCTGGGACATTCCAGCTTAGCAGCTACACAAGTTTATACCCACAATTCAATGGATAAACTAAAAGCTGCATTTGACCAGGCTCACCCTAAAGCTTAATATATTTATCACTATTTAAACTTTAAGATTATGAAGTTACAAATGCACTCCATTCACTTTGATGCCGATCAGAAGCTGTTAGATTTTATTCAAAAGAAAGTAGATAAGTTGGAGACATTCTACGACAGGATGGTAGATGGGGAAGTTTTTCTCAGATTGAATAATGATAATATTGAAAATAAGACCGTAGAAATAAAACTCAATATTCCGGGCGATCAACTGTTTGCAAAAGAACAGGCGGTTTCATTTGAAAAAGCCGCAGACATGGCCACTGACGCGTTGCGCAGACAGATTAAAAAATTTAAAATGAAAAAGGCTGCGTATTAACCTTATGACGTTAAATAAAAAGGGGCTTGCAAGCCCCTTTTTTTATAGATTAAAACTGCTCTTCACTTTGTCTACGTAGTCAAGTTTTTCCCAAGGAAATAATTCCACCTCAAGTTCTTTGATTGTTCCATCGGCAGATGTGAATTTTTTACTTACTACTTCATTTTTTCTTCCCATGTGCCCGTAAGCTGCAGCTTCAGCATAAATCGGATTTCTTAACTTCAGACGCTGTTCGATGCTATAAGGACGCATATCAAAAATTTCCGCAACCTTAGCAGCTATTTCTCCATCGTTCAAATCCACATTTGCTTTTCCGTAGGTGTTCACAAATATCCCCATGGGTTCTACTACACCAATTGCGTAAGACACTTGAATTAAGATTTCATCAGCAACGCCGGCAGCTACCATATTTTTAGCAATATGTCTGGTAGCATAAGCCGCGGAACGATCAACTTTAGAAGGATCTTTACCTGAAAATGCCCCACCGCCATGGGCGCCTTTTCCTCCATATGTATCTACGATAATTTTTCTACCCGTAAGCCCAGTATCTCCATGAGGCCCGCCAATGACAAACTTTCCTGTAGGATTGATATGATATTTAATCTTATCATTGAAAAGTTGCTGCAATTCCGGCTTTAGCTGGCTTATTACTCTCGGAATTAAAATATCTACAACATCTTCCTTGATCTTTTTAAGCATGGTCTCTTCCGTATCAAAATCGTCATGCTGCGTAGAAACCACGATAGCATCAATGCGTTGAGGTTCATCATTATCAGAATATTCAATTGTAACCTGCGATTTAGCATCAGGGCGCAAATAAGTAATGTCTTTATTTTCTTTTCTTAGCCTAGACAGTTCTATGAGTATCTTATGCGAAAGATCCAAAGCCAGAGGCATGTGATTTTCAGTCTCATTTGTAGCGTAGCCAAACATCATGCCCTGATCTCCCGCTCCCTGCTCTTCAGGGCTTGACCGGTCTACGCCCTGGTTAATGTCAGGTGACTGCTCATGGATGGCTGAAATAACACCACATGAGTTGCCATCAAACATATATTCCCCCTTTACATAACCAATATCGTTGATTACATCGCGAGCAATTTTTTGAACATCAAGGTAGGCATCGGATTTTACCTCACCACTTAACACAGTAAGCCCGGTTGTAACTAATGTTTCACAGGCTACTTTGGATTCTTTATCAAAGGCTAAAAAGTTATCAATTAATGCATCAGAAATTTGATCTGCTACTTTATCCGGATGTCCTTCGGATACGGATTCTGAGGTGAATAAATATGGCATAAGTATTTGTGTATGTCGTAATTAGAGCGCACAAAGGTATAGTTATGATTCTATTATTGAAAGCCTGCATAAAGAAAAAGGCTAAGAGACTAAAGCCGTTTGTAAAATAAAGATACACGGTGTTTTATGAAGGTCAACCGCTTCCTTTTTCCACCTTTTTAACGGTAGGGTTTTGATAAACTCCGCCGGCCCAGTCAAGTCTTTAGCCACGCATAACATTGTTTCGGGATGAGCGATCTTGTTAAGGTTTTCCAAAAGCTGGTTATTCCTGTAGGGTGTTTCAATAAAAATGTGGGCGTAGCCTTCTTTTACAGAAGATCGTTCCAGGCTTTTTATCACCTGTTGTAGTTCTGGTATCTTTATTGGCAGATATCCGTGAAATGCAAATTTTTGCCCGTTAAGTCCGGAAGCCATCAGCGCCAGTAAAATAGATGATGGTCCAACTAACGGAACCACCTTGATACCATGTTTATGTGCAAACTCAACGGCTTTTGTTCCAGGATCTGCAACGCCGGGGCAGCCGGATTCAGACAGTATGCCTACACTCTTGCCTTTCACAATAGGCTTCATAAGGCGCTCCACCTGGGCATCAGAGGTTTTTTTACTCAATTCCTGAAAATCAAGCTCTTCAATGATAAGCCCTAACTTTAAGCCACTAATATATCTTCGGGCTGTTCTTACGTTCTCTACAAGAAAATAATCCAGCCTTTTTAGCCGGGTTCGTACCTGTTCGGGTATACTAACTACCTCTCCCTCTGAGATTGAAGTAGGAATTAAGTAAAGCGTACCAAA